>JBKHXC010000061.1:0-3633 GCA_046566225.1 Acidimicrobiia bacterium | reverse complement strand
GTCGACGCGCGTCGAGGTGGCCGACCACGTCGTGCCCACCGTGTTGATGATCGCCCTGTCGGTGGCCGCCCTCGCCAGCGCCCGGCGCCCGGCGCCCGGCCTGTTCCCGCTGGTCGCCGGCATGGGGGTGCTGCTGGCCGGCCTGTGGATGACGGCCACCCACGTGCCGCTGGTGGCCCAGGCCAGCCGCGACGAGGTGTCGGCCGGCGCCGCCGCCTATCACACCGTCCCCGGGCTCGCGGTCCTGGCGCTGGGCGTGGTGTGGGTGGCCGCCCACTGGGGCGACGCGTCCGACTGACGACTCCGGGCGGCGACCGGGGCCCCCCGCCGGGCCGGGCGCGGTTCTTGCGGCAGAGAAGGGCGAACAGCGCCACTCCGTGCCGCATGAAGCCACCACCCCACCCGCCCCGGTGGCGGGGCCCGATCCGCTCAGGCGTCTCCCGCGGCCAGCCCGGCGGCCCCGCTCAGGCCGCCGGCGCCCGCCGCCTCGTCGTCGCGGGACCCGACCGGGCGCTGCGTGGCCGCCTCGCGCAGGTGGGCGGCGATGATGACGCTGGTGACGGCGGCCCACCAGCACCACAGCGACGCCAGTGCCTCGGTGTAGGCGAGGGACAGGACGGGCAGGGCCAGGAGGTTCGCCTTCCCGAACGCCACGATGCGGCGGTGGCTGGAGGCGAGCAGGGCGCCCACCGTCGCCACCATGTACAGCCCGGCCACGATGCCGCCGTGGCGCAGGCCGGTGTGGTAGGCGATGCGGTTCCCGTCGACCACCGCGGTCACCGTCCCGTCCAGCAGCGCCTCCAGGTAGAGCGCGGCGACCACGGCGCCGAGGGCGGCGAAGCTGGCGACCGCCCGGCGGCGGAGCGGGTCCGGCTCCACGGCCAGGACCCCGATGGTCACCAGCAGCGGGAGCACCACGTAGGCGAAGCCCACGTAGGCCAGCACGGCGGTGCGGGCGGCGGAGGCGGCGACCCGGCCGCTGTCACCCCACCACACGAAGGCCTCGGTCAGCTGGTGGGCGCCGAGCAGCAGGGGAAGGGCGCCCAGGGGGAGGTCACGCGGATGGCGCACGTGGCGCAGCGCCTCGACGCCGATCGCCCCGACGGCCACCCCGGCCGCCACGTCCATCTCCGCGGAGAAGCACATCGCCGCCCCCGAACGCGCAGGTTCCTGTCGCTGCCCGCCCCTCGGCCCGGTCGGGACGGTGCTCGCCTCCCACAACGACGTGCAGAGCGACGCCATTCCCGGGGGCGGCCGCGACGGTGCAAGCTCGACGGAACGGGACCGGGCGCCGCTTCGCTCGTCGGGGGGCAGCGCGGCGAGGACTGACGGCCGACCATGGCGGGTGCAGCCACCTCTCCGGCCGCCGTGCGACGCCCGCGTCGGCGGACCGGTAACCGTCCGGTCCGGCTACCCTCCCGGCGGTCCGGGGATGACGACGTCCGTCGCCGTGCGGGGGGGAGCGGCGAAGAGGCGCGTCGGGAGCAGGCGGGCGAGCGCGGGGGAGCGGGCGGCGAGCAGGGGGCCGAGCACGGCGAGGACGAGGACGTAGAGGGCGACGAAGGGCCCGATGCGGGCGTCGAGGCCGGCGCTGGCCGCCAAGGTGGCGAGGATGAGCGAGAACTCTCCCCGTCCCAGGATCGTGAACCCGATGTTGGCCGCGGCCGTACGGCCGTAGCCCTGCAGGCGAGCGGCGACGACGCCGGCGGCCAGGTTCAACACGACGGACAGGACGACGGCGACGGCCACCGGCCCGGCCACCTCCCAGGCGTCGCCGGGGTCGATGGTAAGACCGAAGGCGAAGAAGAAGGCCGCCGCGAAGGCATCGCGAAGCGGGAGGACCAGCCGCTCGATGCGATGGGCGACGGGGCTCTCGGCCAGGATGAGCCCGGCCATGAAGGCTCCGATGGCATCGGAGACGCCGAGCTCCTCGGCCACCCCGGCGACGAGGACGGCGACCCCGACGAAGCACACCGTGAGCAGCTCGTCGTCGGGGCTGTCGACGAGGCGGCCGACCATCGCCGCCCCCCAGCGGGCGACGGCGCCGAGGGAGGCGAGGAAGGCGAAGGCGACGCCGAACTGGAGTGCGGCGTCTGCCGCGCCCTGGGCTTCCCCCAGAACCGGCTGGAGCAGCGCCAGGTAGAAGGCGAGGAAGACGTCCTCGACCACGATCACGCCGAGGATCAGCCGGCTCTCCGGGTTGGCGAGGCGGCGCAGCTCGATGAGCAGCTTGGTCACGATGGCCGACGACGAGATGCCCACGGCGCCGGCGATGACCAGCGCCTCGTTCGTCCCCCAGCCGAAGGCGAGCCCGAGCACGAACCCGCCGCCGACGTTGAGCAGGAGGTAGATCGAGCCGATGCCGAGCAGCCGGCGGCCGCCCGACACCAGGTCGCTGAGGCTGAACTCCAGCCCGAGGTGGAACAGCAGCAGGATCAGCCCCAGGGCGGCCAGCAGCTCCAGGTCGTGCGGATCCTCGACGAGGGCCAGGCCGGGCGTGTTCGGGCCGAAGATGATCCCCGCGGCCATGAAGAACGGGATGGTCGGCAGCCCGATCCGCCGACCGGCACGGGCCAGCAGGCCGGCGGCCAGGAAGGCGCCTCCCACCGCGACGAGCGTGTCGCCCACGGGTCAGCTCCGCACGACGTGGCGCAGGAAGCCGGGCAGGTCCTCCTGGCGGCCGATGACCACGAGGCGGTCCCCGGCCCGCAGGGTCTCGGACGGCTCGGGCGAGACGAGCGTGTCGTGGTCGCGCAGGATGGCGGCGATGGTCATCCTGGTGTGGCTGCGGACCTGGAGGTCGGCGATGGTCCTGCCCGTGCCCGGGGAGCCCTCGTCCAGGGTCACCCAGTCGATGAGGAGGCCGCCGATGACCGCCTCGATCTCCTCGACGACGGCCGGCTTGAAGTAGGCGCCGCCCAGGATGGCGCCGAGGGTGCGGGCCTGAGAGTCGGTGAGTGCCACCGCGGCCTGCGGCTCGTCACCGCCGCCGAGCACGTAGATGTCCCGCCGCCCCGAGTGGTGGATCACGACGGTGACGGTGGCTCCTTCGACGGTGGCCACGTCGTAGCGCTGGCCGATGCCGGGCAACGCCACCTCGGTGACGTCGCCGGTGAAGATGCGGCGGCGGGGGTCGGACGGGGTCATGGTCGGCGTCCTCCTCGGCGTCGGTCCTTGCGCGGTCGTGGTGCCGGCCGCCCCGGGCGGGCGTGGGCGGGCACGGGGGCGGCCGGCCGGGCCGCGCCCGGCTCCGCCTGGCCGGCCGGGCCGTCGCCGCCGGGCTCCTCCCGACGGGGAGCGAGCGGTGGAGCGGCGCCGGCCCGGGGAACCGGACCGGGGCGTTCGAGGGCGACGGCCAGGGGTGCGGCGGTGAAGACGGACGAGCAGGTGCCGACCACGATCCCGATGAGCAGGGCCAGCGCGAAGTCGGTGAGGGTCTGGCCGCCAAGCAGGTACAGGGCCACGAGGATGAACAGGGCGCCCAGGCCGGTGTTGACCGTCCTGGGGATGGTCTGCAGGCACGCGTCGTTGGCCACCCGGGCGAGCGGCTCGCCGGAACGGGCCCGGCGCTGCTCGCGGATCCGGTCGAACACCACCACCGAGTCGTTGATCGAGTAGCCGATCACCGTCAGC
>JBKHXC010000060.1:0-3031 GCA_046566225.1 Acidimicrobiia bacterium | reverse complement strand
GCGCACCCCCGCCTCGGCCGCCCGGAGGGCGCCGTCGTAGAGCGGCAGGGAGGACGAGTCGAGGCGCAGCAGCGCGCCCGAGCGCTCGGCCATCTCCCAGGCGTGGCCGAGCAGCCCGAAGCCGGTGACGTCGGTGACGGCGTGGGGCCCCCCGCCGCCCACGCCGGCCAGCGCCTCGGCCGCCGCCCGGTTGAGCACCCGCATGCGGGCGATGGCCGTCGCCTTGTCCTCCGGCGACCCGCCGGCCAGGAGGATGCCGGTCCCCAGCGGCTTGGACAGCAGCACCACGTCGCCGGGGCGGGCGCCCGCCTTGGTCCAGACCCGGTCGGGGTGGACCAGGCCCTGCACGGCCAGGCCGAAGATCGGCTCCTCGGAGCGGATGGTGTGCCCGCCGGCCACCACGCCGCCGGCCTCGGCCACGACCTCGCCGGCCGCCCCCAGGATGGCGGCCACCGCCTCGACCGGCATGCGCTCGGGGAAGGCGGAGATGTTGAGGGCCAGGACGACCCGGGCGCCCATGGCGAACACGTCGCTGCACGCGTTGGCCGCCGCCACGGCGCCGAAGTCGGCCGGGTCGTCGACCAGGGGAGGGAAGAAGTCGGTGGTCGAGACCAGGGCCAGGTCGTCCGACAGGCGGTAGACGGCGGCGTCGTCGAACGGGGCCAGGCCCACCAACAGGTCGGCCGAGGCCGAGGCCAGCTCCCGCACCAGGGCGTTGAGGGGCGCCGCGCCCCACTTGGCGGCGCAACCGCCGCACGACGTCCACTCGGTCAGCTTCAGCTCGGTGACGGTCATGGCCCAAGCGTACGACCGGGGTGCGCCGGCGGGGCCTGCGGGGCGGCGGGCGGCGCCACCTCGGCGTCGATCCAGGCCAGGTAGCCGGCGCTGCCGGCCACGATGGGGGTGGCGGTGACCTCGGGCTCGTCGTAGCTGTGGCGCCGGCCGATCTCGTCCATGGCCTCCTCCACGGCGGCGGCCGTCGTCTTGGCCACGACCAGCCACTCCTCGGCCGACTCCACCCGCCCCTTCCACCGGTACCGGCTGCGGACGGGGCCCAGCACCTGGACGCAGGCCGCCAGCCGGCGCTCCAGGAGGGCGTCGGCGATGGCGGCCGCCTCGCCCTCGCTGCCCGCCGCGGTGAGGACCTGGAAGTGCGCGGCGCCCGGCATGGCCGCCATCCTGCTACGGGCCCCAGCGCGCCGGCCGCCCCAGCAGCGTGACCACCGAGGCGCCGTCGCGGAACACGGTGATGTCGCCGTCGACCGACACCTTGAGCACGACCCGGGCCGTCTCCGACAGGGTCCTGGCGGCGGCCGTGCGGGCGCCCTCGTGCTCGCTGTCGGCGCTGGTGACGATGGCGCCGTAGGCCAGCAGCCGCCCGTCGCGGTCGAGCACGGTGGCGCCGTCGAGGAGGGCGAGGCGGGCGAGGGTCTGCTCGTCGAGCTCCTCGGCGTCGATGAGGTGGTGCAGGCGGGTCTCGGGGCGCAGCCCGCCCAACGTGGCCACCACCTGGTGGCGCAGGTCGTAGCGGTCCTTGGCCGGGACGATCCCGTCGAGCACGGCGGCGTCGTCGACGATGGCGAGGATGGCCCCGCCCGGCTGGGCCGAGATCATGAACGCCGCCCTGGTCACCATCTCGGCCACCGAGCGGCCGCCGATCATTCGGGAGATCAGCGACGACAGCTCCAGCGGGAACGCCGTCCAGTGCTCGCCGCGGCGCACGAGCAGGGGCTGGCCGTCCACGAAGGTCCAGATGCTGCGGTCGGCGCGGACGAAGAAGCCCAGCCCGCCCAGGGCGCTGGTCGCCGCCGCCACCAGCGACCCGCTCTCCACCGAGTCGTCCTCGTGGACCCGGGACGGCTCGACGTGGGGGGCGAGGCGCTCGAAGCGGTGGCGCTGGAGCTCGGTGCGGGCCCGGCCCTCGGGATCGACCACCAGCACCGACCGCTGGCCGTCGAACAGCAGAGGCGCCCGCTTGGCTGCCCGCACGTCGCCGGGATAGGCGAACTCCAGGCGGGGGCGGTCGGCCAGGACGTCGGCCACGATGACACCATGGGTCAGCTCGTGGGACTCCACCCTGGTGCCGCCCAGCTCGATGAGGAACTCGATCGTCTCGGCCACCAGGTCGGGGCGGGCGGGACGGCCCAGCCTGGACTCCAGGTAGCCGGTCAGGACCTCGGCGGCCACCGTGTCCCGCAGCGCCCGCCGCTGGGCCGGGGCGAGGGGGGCGGCCGGGCCCTCGGGGGCGGCGCCGGCGGCCAGGCGGAACCGGGCGGCGGCCCGGAAGGCGGCACCGGGCAGGGCGTCGAGCAGCTCCACCACCGAGGTGGGGCTCCCCGAGGCCACCACCTTGGCGACCCGCTCGTCGAGGTGCACCGTGACGGTGGCCTGCCAGCCGGCGGGGCCGGCCCCGGTGGCGGTCGCCATGCCCGGCGCCGGCGGCGGCTCGGCGGTGGACGTGCCGTCCGGCGCGTAGGCCAGCGCCACCGTCGACCCCTCCAGGACGTCGGCCACGGCGGCGGCCACCGCGTCGCCCACCGGGTCGGCCGGCGGCTCCCCCACCGTCGAGGTCCGCAGGCTGGCCACGCCCCCCAGCCTCGCGCCGGCCGGGGCGCGACGGTGGACGGCCCGCCGGTGGGGCCCGACCTCACGCCCGGGGCCCGGCGGGCGTTGGCACCGGTGTGAGCCTGCGCCCCTTCGAGGCCGTGGTGGACGAGCACGGCGCCGTCGTCCTCCGGGTCGTGCGCGCCCTGCTGGGCGCCGACGACGCCGAGGACGCGTGGTCGGAGACCTTCCTCGCCGCCCTGGAGGCCTACCCCCGGCTGCGGCCGGGCAGCAACGTGCGGGGGTGGCTGGTCACCATCGCCCATCGCAAGGCGGTGGACCGGCTGCGAGCCGCCGCCCGGGCGCCCGTGCCCGCCGGCGACCTGCCCTCGCTGGCCGGCGGCCGCGCCGTCGACGTCGACGAGGGCGACGCCGGCCGGGACCCGGCGCTGTGGGCGGCGCTGGCCGCCCTGCCGTTCAAGCAGCG
>JBKHXC010000059.1:0-1979 GCA_046566225.1 Acidimicrobiia bacterium | reverse complement strand
CCCGAGCCGGCCGAGGCAGACCCCGCGCCGTAGCACCGACCGGTGGCACGCCTGCCCGGCGGCCTCCAGGCGGTCCCGTCCCCTGCCGTGAGCGAGACCGCCGAACCCACCCCGCCCGAAGACGACGAGGCCGACGCAGCCCAGCCGAGCGAGGGGATGGCCCAGGACCACCCGGACGTCGACGACGAGTGACCCGCCCCCGGCGTGCCCGGGGACGCCGGGTGCGTGCCCGATGGGGCACGGTGGCGTCCGGGGCGGCCGGTGATCTGTCACGCTTCCCAAGGTGCCGCTCGACCGGCTGACCAAGCTGGACCCGCTGCAGCTCGGGCGCTTCAGGGTCCTGGCCCGCCTCGGCGGCGGCGGGATGGGCAACGTGTACCTGGCCGAGGCCGACGACGGCACACCGGCCGCCGTCAAGGTGATCAAGGCCGAGCTGGCCCAGGACACCCAGTTCCGGGCCCGGTTCCGGCGGGAGGTCGAGGCCGGCCGGCGGGTGAACAGCCGCTGCATCGCCCGGTACCTCGACGCCGACACCTACGCGGCCTCGCCGTGGCTGGCCACCGAGTTCGTGCCCGGCCCCACCCTCCACCACCAGGTCCACGCCCGGGGGCCGGTCGTCGGCCCCCGGGTGATCGGCCTCGCCGTGGGCCTGGCCGACGCCCTGGTGGCCATCCACGCCGCCGGGCTGGTGCACCGCGACCTGAAGCCGGCCAACATCCTCCTGGCCCCCGACGCCCCCAAGGTCATCGACTTCGGCATCAGCCTGGCGGCCGACGCCACCGTCCTCACCACCACCGGCACCCTCGTCGGCTCTCCCGCCTACATGTCGCCCGAGCAGGCCAAGGGCATGAAGGACGTGGGCGCGCCGGCCGACGTGTTCTCCTGGGCCAGCTGCATGACCTTCGCCAGCCGCCGCGAGCCGCCGTTCGGCGAGGGGGAGGCCGCCGGGCTGCTCTACAAGGTCGTCCACGAGCAGCCCGACCTGTCGGGCGTCCCGGCTGGGCTCCTGCCGTTCGTGCAGGCCAGCCTCGACAAGGACCCGGCCAACCGGCCGACGGCCGCCGAGCTGGTGGCCGGCCTCACGTCGGTCCTCGACGGGGTGCCGGCGGCGAGGCTGGTGGCGGCGCCGGCCGGAGGGGGGGCAGCCCGGGTGCTGGCCCCGGTCGGCGCCGGCGACGCCCGCCGGGTGCTGGATGCGACGTGGGCGCCCGACCACGAGGCGCTCGAGGAGGCCGAGCGGATGCTGGCCGAGGCCCACGAGCTGCGGGCCTCGCTGCCCCCTCGCGCCGAGGAGCGGCGCCGGCGAGTGCGCAGCCGGGCCAACCGGGCCGTGTTCGCGGCGATGGCCATCGGCTTCCTGGCCCTCCTCGTCGTCGGCTTCGTCACCATCCGCCCGGGACAGCCCGAGCTGGCCAAGGCCCTCGACAACGGCCAGGGCCCCGACGCCCAGCCCTCGACGACGACCACCACGGCGGCGACGACGTCGTCGGCGGTGCCGGCCGCACCACCCGCGTACCAGCCGGCCGCCGACCCGGCTGCGGCGGCGGCCGGCGGGGCCGCGCCCGTCCCGGCCGGCGGGCCGGCGGCCAGCGCGCCGGCGCCGTCGAGCGCGCCTTCGCCCACCAGTGCCGGCGCCCCCGCCGCCCCGCCCCAGACCACCGTGGCCACCGCCGCGACCTGCACCGCCCGTGTGCTGAACGCGCCACCGGGCGGGCCGGAGAACCGCCTGCCCACCTGGACCGGAGGTCCCGACTCCACCTATGCCATGAGGGTCACCGTCTCGACCAGCATGCCGCCGGGGTCGTCGCTGGTCCTGGTGCGCCAGCGACCCACCGCCGGCCAGCCGCCCGTGGCGTGGACGAGACCCATCACCACCGCCTCGGCCGCCACCGTCGACGTCGGCCGGTTTGCCATGCAGGTCGAGCCGGATGCGCGCCCAGCGCCGCTCGACGTCACCGTGCACCGAGAGCCCCCGGGGG
>JBKHXC010000058.1:0-2557 GCA_046566225.1 Acidimicrobiia bacterium | reverse complement strand
CCGGCGCTGCGAGAGCATCGAGTGGCTGCCGGGCGGCTGGTCGGAGCGCCTGGACGACCTCGACTTCTTCTGCTCGGTGTGCGACCGGCTCCTCATCTCCCGGCGGGCGTAGATCGTCTTCGACCTCATTCGTTCGCTTCGCTCACTCCATTCGGTCGAGTTGGATGGTGCTCCGGCGGGCGAGCGGAGCTCGCGCCGCCTCCGCCCTGTCCTTTCTGGGTGTCCGCAGCCGGAGAGGCCGCCTGCGGCGGCGAGTGCGGCCACGGACCGACGCGTCGACCTCATTCGTTCGCTGCGCTCAGCCCAGGACCTTGCCGCTGCGGGCGCCGCCGCCCGCTCAGGCCGTGGTCGCCGCCGCCACGGCCGCCTGGCCCAGGCTGATCCCGCCGTCGTTGGGGGGGATGCGCCGGTGGACCAGCACCTCCAGCCCCTCCTCGGCCAGGTGGCGGGACACGACCCGGGTGAGGCGGGCGTTCTGGAACACGCCGCCGGACAGGGCGACCGTCGACAGGCCGGCGGCCCGGGCCAGGGCGGCGGCCGCCACCGCCACCGCCCGCCCCAGGCCGGCGTGGAACCCGGCCGCCACCTCGGCCACCGGCGTCCCGCGGTCCCGCTCGGCCACCACCCGGGCGACCAGCGGGGACGGGTCGAGGACCAGCGGCCCGCCCTCCCCGGGTGCGGGCTCGGGCAGCGGGTACTCGGGCGCCTCCTCGGGCGCCACCCCGGCGGCCACCGCCTCCAGCTCGATGGCGGCCTGGGCCTCGTAGGACACCCGGGCGCGCAGGCCGAGCAGGGCGGCGACGGCGTCGAAGAGGCGCCCGGCACTGGTGGTGCGCACGGTGTCGGGGCGGCCGGCCAGGGCGAGGACCGCCGGCCAGCGCTCGTCGGCCGACGCCCCGTACCGCCCGGCCCCCTCCCGGCCCAGGGCCCGCGCGGCCCACACCAGGGCCATGCGCCACGGCTCCCTGATGGCCATCGCCCCCCCGGGCAGCGGCACGGGCGCCAGGTGGCCCACCCGCCGGAACCCCCGCAGGCCGGCGACGAGGAACTCGCCCCCCCACAGCGAGCCGTCGCAGCCCAGGCCGGTGCCGTCGAAGGCCACCCCCAGGACCTCGTCGTGGCGCCCGTTGTCCACCAGGCAGGAGGCGATGTGGGCGTGGTGGTGCTGGACGCCGACCAGGGGCAGGTCGAGGTCGACGGCGAACTTGGTGGACAGGTACTCGGGGTGCAGGTCGTGGGCGACCACCTCGGGGGTGACGCCGGCCAGGTGGCACAGGTGGTCGACGGCCTGGAGGAAGGACCGGTAGGCGGGGGCGTGCTCGAGGTCGCCGATGTGGTGGCTGGCGACCACCGACGAGCCCTTGGCCACCGCCACCGTGCTCTTCAGCTCGGCCCCCACCGCCAGGACCTGGCGGGTGGCGGCCACGGGCAGGGCGACGGGCTCGGGGGCGTAGCCCCGGGACCGCCGCACCATCTGCACGCCGATCGACGGCACGTCGCGCACCACCGAGTCGTCGCAGCGGACGTGGATGGGCCGGTCCGACGCCAGCAGGGCGTCGGTCATGGGCCCCAGGCGGGCCACGGCGTCGTCGTCGTCGTGGGCGATGGGCTCGTCGCTCAGGTTCCCGCTCGTCATCACCAGCGGGCGGCCCACCCGGCCCATGAGCAGGTCGTGCAGCGGCGTGTACGGGAGCATGACGCCCAGCTCGGGCAGGCCGGGGGCCACGCCGGGGGCGACCGGCGCGCCGGGCCGGCGGGGTGCGAGCACGATGGGCCGGCGGGGCGACGTCAGCGCCGCCACCGCCTCGGCCGACAGGTCGCACAGCCGGTGGGCGGCGGCCAGGTCGGGGACCATGACGGCGAAGGGCTTGTCGTCGCGGGCCTTGCGCCGGCGCAGCTCGGCCACCGCCTCCACGCCGGCCGCGTCGACGGCCAGGTGGTAGCCGCCCAGGCCCTTCACGCCGACGATGCGCCCGGCCACCAGGTCGGCGGCCGCCCGCTCCAGGGCGTCGGCCCGCTCGGCCACCGGCGCCCCCGACGGGTCGAGGAGGCGCAGGTGGGGCCCGCACGCCGGGCAGGCGTTGGGCTCGGCGTGGAAGCGGCGGTCGGCGGGGTCCTCATACTCGGCCCGGCAGGCGGCGCACATGGTGAACCCGGCCATGGTGGTGGCCGGCCGGTCGTAGGGGATCGAGCGGATGATGGTGTAGCGGGGCCCGCAGTTGGTGCAGTTGACGAAGGGGTACCCGAAGCGGCGGTCGGCGGGGTCGTGCAGCTCGGCCAGGCAGTCCGCGCAGGTGGCGGCGTCCACGCTCACCGCCACCGCCGGGGCGGCGTCGGCCCGGCTCTCCACGATGGCGAACGGGCCGGCCCCGTCGCCGTCGGGCGGCGGGGGGAGGGGGGTGACCTCGACCGCCGCCACCGAGGCCAGCGGCGGGGCGTCGTCCACCCGGCGGCGGGCCAGCTCGTCGAGCCGGTCGGGCGGCCCGGCGGCGTCGACCAGGACGCCCTCGCTGTCGTTCCAGACCCGCCCGCCGAGGCCCAGGTCCACCGCCGTGCG
>JBKHXC010000057.1:0-4106 GCA_046566225.1 Acidimicrobiia bacterium | reverse complement strand
ATGCGCGTGGCCCGCCCCCGGGCCCGCGGCCGCCAGCGCTTCATGGTGGTGCCCTCGTCGGCGAAGCACGCCGCCACGTACAGCTCCTCGGGGTCGAGGCCGTCGTTGTTCTCGGCGTTGGCGACGGCCGACGCCAGCAGCTTGCCCACGATCACGGCGGCGTCCCGCTCGCAGAGCTGGAGGGTGTCCCGGGCCCGGTCCACCTCCAGCCCGCGGATGAGGTCCAGCACGGGGCGGACCTTGTAGGCCGACACCCGCTCGTTGCGCAGCACGGCGCGCGTCCCCGGGCGCTCGTTGGTCTTCTGGCCCGGCATCGTCAGCGCCTCCCCGCCCGCTCCTGGCCGGCGTGGTACCGGAAGGTGCGGGTGGGGGCGAACTCGCCCAGCTTGTGGCCGACCATGGACTCGGTGATGTACACCGGCACGTGCTTGCGCCCGTCGTGGACGGCGATGGTGTGGCCCACCATGTCGGGGATGATCGTGGACCGGCGCGACCACGTCTTCACCACCCGCTTCTCGTTGGCCGAGTTCAGGGCGTCCACCTTCTTCAGGAGGTGGTCGTCGACGAACGGGCCCTTCTTCAGGCTGCGGGGCATGGACGGTTACCTCCGTGCGCCGCGGGTGCGGCGCCGCCGGACGATGAGCTTCTCGGATTCCTTGTTCCTGTCCCGGGTGCGGCCCTCGGGCTTGCCCCACGGCGACACCGGGTGGCGGCCGCCGGACGACTTGCCCTCGCCGCCGCCCAGGGGGTGGTCGACCGGGTTCATGGCCACGCCCCGGGTCTGGGGGCGCACGCCCTTCCAGCGGTTGCGGCCCGCCTTGCCCACCTTCACCAGCTCGGCCTCGGCGTTGCCCACCTCGCCGATGGTGCCCCGGCAGTCGATCGCCACCCGGCGCATCTGGGTGGACGGCAGGCGCAGGGTGGCGAAGTCGCCCTCCTTGGCGACCAGCTGGACGCTCATGCCCGCTCCCCGGGCCAGCTTGCCGCCGCCGCCCGGCCTCAGCTCCACGTTGTGCACCGTGGTGCCGACGGGGATGTAGCGCAGGGGCAGGACGTTGCCGGGCCGGATCTCGGCGCCCTGGCCGCTCTGGACGACGTCGCCCACGCCGACCCGGGCGGGGGCCAGGATGTAGCGCTTCTCGCCGTCCACGTAGTGCAGCAGGGCGATGCGGGCGTTGCGGTTGGGGTCGTACTCGATGGTGGCGACCTCGGCGGGGATCCCGTCCTTGTTCCGCTTGAAGTCGACCATGCGGTACTGCTGCTTGTGGCCGCCGCCGCGGTGGCGCGCCGTCTTGCGGCCGTAGCTGTTGCGCCCGCCCGACTTGGGCTTGGGCGCCAGCAGCGACTTCTCGGGCCGGTCGGTGGTGATGTCGGCGAAGTCGGAGACGGTCTGGAACCGCCGTCCGGCACTGGTGGGCTTGCGCTTGCGAAGGGGCATGGTGTCGTTCCCGCTCAGCTCTCGAACAGATCGATGCGGTCTTCGCCGGCCAGGGTGACGATGGCCCGCTTGGTGTCGGGTCGCTTCCCGAAGGTGGCCTGGCGCCGGTTGCGCTTGCGCTTGCCCTTGCGGTTCAGCGTGTTGACGTTGGCCACCCGGACGCTGAAGATGGCCTCCACCGCCTGGCGGATCTCGGTCTTGTTGGCCCGGGGGTGGACGACGAAGGTGTAGACGCCGTCGTCGAGGAGGGCGTAGGACTTCTCCGACACCACCGGGCACAGCACCACGTCGCGGGGGTCCTTCACGGGGCGGCGCCTCCTTCGGGTGCGGGCCGCTCGGCGGCCGCCGGGGCGGGCGCCCCGGCCTCGTCGGCGGGCTCGGGGGCGCCCGGGGCGGGCGGCTCCCCCCCAGCCGGCGCCTCCTGGGCCGGCGGGGTGGTGGCGACCGGCGCCGCGCCCCCGGCTCGGGCGGCGGTGGCGGCCGGGGCGGTCGGTACGGTGGCGGCGGTGAACAGCACCCAGTCGCTACACAGCACGTCGTAGGCGTTGAGCTCGTCGGCCGCGATCACGTGGACGTCGGGCAGGTTGCGGAACGACTTGTACGCCGCCTCGTCGTCGCGGGAGAGCACCATCAGGGCCCGCCCGCCGACGCCCAGGGCGGCCAGCGCCGCCGTGGCCTCCTTGGTGCGGGGCGCGGCGAAGGCCCACCCGTCGACGACCACCACCCGGCCCGCCGCGGCCCGGTCGGACAGGGCCGAGCGCAGGGCCAGCTGCACCATCTTCTTGGGGGTGCGCTGGCGGTAGCTGCGGGGCTTGGGGCCGAGGGCGACGCCGCCGCCCCTCCACTGGGGCGAGCGGATGGAGCCCTGGCGGGCCCGGCCCGTCCCCTTCTGCTTCCACGGCTTGGCCCCGCCGCCGCGGACCTCGGCCCGGGTCAGGGTGGACTGGGTGCCCGCCCGGGCGGCGGCCAGCTGGGCGGTGACCACTTGGTGCATGACGGCGACGTTGGGCTCGATGCCGAACACGGCGTCGGGCAGGTCGACGGCGCCGGCGGTGGCCCCCGAGGTGGTGCGCAGGTCGACGGTGGCCACGGTCAGCTCCCGGCCTTCACGGCGTCGCGGATGAGCACCAGGCCGCCCCGGGGCCCGGGCACGGCGCCCTTGACCAGCAGCAGCTCGCGCTCGGAGTCGGCCTCCACCACCTCCAGGTTCAAGGTGGTGACCTGCTGGGCGCCCATCTGGCCGGCCATGCGGGTGCCCTTGAAGACCCGGGCGGGGGTGGCGCACGCCCCGATCGAGCCCGGCGCCCGGTGCTTCTTGTGGTTGCCGTGGCTGGCCTTCTGGCCGGAGAAGTTGTGGCGCTTCATGACCCCGGCGAAGCCCTTGCCCTTGCTGACGGCGGTCACGTCGACCTTCTCGCCGGCCTCCAGCACGCCGACGGTGAGCTCCTGGCCCACGGTGTAGGCGCCCGAGTCGTCGATCCGCAGCTCGACCAGGCGCCGGCCGGGCTCGACGCCGGCCTTGGCGAACTGGCCGGCCACCGGCTTGGTGAGGCGGCTCGCCTTGACCGTGCCGAAGGTGACCTGCAGGGCCGAGTAGCCGTCGCGCTCGGTGGTCTTGACCTTGACGACGCGCACCGGCGGCACCTTGACGACGGTCACCGGGACGGCGCGGTTCTCGCTGTCCCAGATCTGCGTCATGCCGACCTTCTCGCCGACGATCGCCTTGCTTGCCATCTCGTCTGCCCTGTCTCACGCGAACGCTCCGCTCGGGCGGGCCCGGCGGAGCGCTTCTCGGGTTTGCCCCCGGGTTCCCGACGTGCGGGCGCCGAGGGACGTCGATTCGAAGCCGGTTCAGCCTAGCAGCGTTGCCGCCCAGCCCGGCGGGCCGGGGCCGGGCGGTGGTGGGTCACTGGATCTTGATCTCGATGTCGACGCCGGCCGGCAGGTCGAGGCGCTGGAGCGAGTCCACCGTCTTGGGGGTGTGCTCCACGATGTCCAGCAGGCGCTTGTGGATGCGCATCTCGAAGTGCTCGCGGCTGTCCTTGTACTTGTGGGGCGAGCGGATGACCGTGTAGCGGTGCATCTCGGTGGGCAGCGGAACGGGCCCCCGGATCTTGGCCTGGGTGCGCAGCACGGTCTCGACGATCTTCTTGGTCGACTGGTCGATGATCTCGTGGTCGTACGCCTTCAGGCGGATGCGGATCTTCTGCTTCTGGCCCTCGGCCACGGCGCCTGCTCCCGCTCTACTTGAGGATCTTGGTGACGCGACCGGCGCCGACGGTGCGGCCACCCTCGCGGATGGCGAACCGCAGCCCCTCGTCCATGGCGATGGGCTTGCCCAGCTCCACCGTCATCGACGTGTTGTCGCCGGGCATGACCATCTCCTGGCCCTCGGGGAGCTTGATGTTCCCCGTGACGTCCGTCGTCCGGAAGTAGAACTGCGGCCGGTAGCCGTTGAAGAACGGCGTGTGGCGGCCGCCCTCCTCCTTCGAGAGGATGTAGACCGACGCCTCGAAGTTGGTGTGGGGGGTGATCGAGCCCGGCTTGCACAGCACCTGCCCGCGCTCGACCTCCTCGCGCTTCACGCCGCGGAGGAGCGCACCCGCGTTGTCGCCCGCCTGCGCGTAGTCGAGCGTCTTCTGGAACATCTCGAGGCCCGTGACGACCG
>JBKHXC010000056.1:0-7868 GCA_046566225.1 Acidimicrobiia bacterium | reverse complement strand
GCCTGCTCGCCTACGACGCCCTGGAGGAGTCGTTCCGGACGTTCAGGGTCCACCGCGATCCCGAGTGCCCGGCGTGCGGCCCCGGGGCCGGGCCCATGACCATCGCCGAGTACGACGAGCTGTGCATGCCGCACCCGGTGGCTCCGCCCGTCGCCGTCGGAAGCGGAGCTTCCTCGGCGAGCTGATGGGGCGGGGTCGGCCGGCAGAGCCGGCCGGCCCCGCTCTGTCGCCTCTCGGCCGGCAGCCGGGGAGGGCCGCCTCCGGCGGCCGTCCGGCGGCCGCCCGCCCCCCTGGCGGACCTAGCCTCGACCCGTGACCGACGAGCGGCGGCTTGATTCCGGGATCGTGGTCCGGCCCGTCTACACCGCCGACGACCTGGCCGGCTGGGACCCCGGGGTCGACCTCGGGGTCCCCGGACAGCCGCCGTACACCCGGGGCGTGCACCCGAGCATGTACCGGGAGCGGTTGTGGACGATGCGCCAGTACGCCGGCTTCGGCGACGCCCGGTCCACCAACGAGCGGTTCCGCTTCCTCCTCGACGCCGGCCAGACCGGGCTGTCGTGCGCCTTCGACCTCCCCACCCAGATGGGCTACGACTCCGACCACCCCCGGGCCGAGGGCGAGGTCGGCCGGGTGGGGGTGGCCGTCGACTCGATCGAGGACATGCGCCTGCTCCTCGCCGGCCTGCCCCTCGACCGGGTCACCACGTCGATGACGATCAACGCCACCGCGGCGGTCCTGCTCCTCCTCTACCAGCTGGTGGCCGAGGAGCAGGGCGTGGCGCCCGAGCGCATCCGGGGCACGGTGCAGAACGACATCCTCAAGGAGTACGTGGCCCGGGGGACCTACATCCACCCGCCCCGGCCGTCCATGCGCCTGGTCACCGACCTGTTCGCCTACTGCCGGCGGGAGCTGCCGGCGTGGAACACCATCTCGGTGTCCGGCTACCACATCCGGGAGGCGGGCTCGACCGCCGTGCAGGAGCTGGCCTTCACCCTGGCCGACGGCATCGCCTACCTGCGCGCCGCGGTCGACGCCGGCCTGGCGGTCGACGACGTGGCGCCCCGCATGAGCTTCTTCTTCAACGGCCACAGCAACCTGTTCGAGGAGGTGGCCAAGTTCCGGGCCGCCCGCCGCATGTGGTCCCGCATCGTGCGGGAGCGGTTCGGCGCCGCCGACGAGCGCTCCTGCCAGCTGCGGTTCCACACCCAGACCGGGGGCTCGACCCTCACCGCCCAGCAGCCCGACAACAACGTGGTCCGGGTGACCGTGCAGGCGCTGGCCGCCGTGCTGGGGGGGACCCAGAGCCTGCACGCCAACGGCTTCGACGAGGCGTTCGGCCTGCCCACCGCCCGGGCCGCCCGCCTGGCCCTGCGGACCCAGCAGGTCATCGCCCACGAGTCCGGGGTGGCCGACACCGTGGACCCCCTGGGCGGGTCGTACTTCGTGGAGGCGCTCACCGACGAGGTGGAGGCGGCGGCCCAGGCCTACCTCGACCGCATCGACGCCATGGGCGGGGCGGTGGCCGCCATCGAGTCCCGCTTCCTCCAGGACGAGGTGGAGCGGGCGGCGTACGCCGCCGCCCGGGCGGTGGAGTCGGGCGACAAGGTGGTGGTGGGCGTGAACCGGTTCACCGAGGGCGAGGCCGCCCCCACCGAGGTGGTGCCCGCCGACCCCGAGCTGGAGCGCCGCCAGGCCGAGCGGGTGCGGGCCGTGCGGGCGGGCCGGGACGGGCCGGCGGTCCGGGCCGCCCTCGAGGACCTGGCGGCGGCGGCCCGGGGCACGGCCAACGTCCTGGACCCCATGAAGGAGGCGCTGCGCGCCCGCGCCACCCTGGGCGAGGTCAGCGACGTCCTCCGGGCCGAGCTGGGCACCTACCGGCCCGGCGCCTGACGGAGCCGGGCCCGTCCCCGCCGGCCCCGGCGGTGTCGCCGGTCCGGCCGGCCCCGTGCCGCCCGTTAGCCTCGAAGGGATGGCCACCGTGCGATTCGTGATCATCGGCGCCGGCCCGGCCGGCGTGCAGGCCGCCACCCACGCCGCCCGCATGGGCGCCGAGGTCACCGTCGTCGAGCGCGACGTCATGGGGGGCGCCGCCAACCTGTGGGACTGCATCCCGTCCAAGGCAATGATCGCCACCGGCGGCGTGCTCTCCGTCGTCGACCGGTCGCAGGTCATGGGGCTGGCCCCGCTGCGGGCCACGGTCGACCTCGCCGCCCTGCGCCGGCGCATCGCCGCCGTCTCCGACCACCTGCGCGCCGCCGTGTGCGCCCTCCTCGACGACCAGGGCGTGCGCGTGGTCCGGGGCACGGGCCGGATGAAGGGGCCCCACGAGGTCGTGGCCGAGACCGACGAGGGGCTGGTCGAGCTGTCGGCCGACGCCGTCCTGCTGGCGACGGGCAGCCGCCCCCGCATCCCGGAGTGGGCCACGCCCGACGGCGAGCGGGTCCTGACCACCCGCCAGGCCTACCCGCCCCCCGAGCTGCCCCGGCACCTGGTGGTGATCGGGTCGGGCGTGACCGGCGTGGAGTTCGTGCACATGTTCCGGTCGTTCGGGGCCCAGGTCACCCTGATCGTCAGCCGCCAGCAGGTGCTGCCGGCCAAGGACGCCGAGGTGGCGGCCGCCCTGGAGGACGACTTCCTCCGCTCCGGCGTCCGCCTCTACAAGGGCGCCCGGGCCGTGGGCATCGACCGGGAGGGCGACGAGGTGGTCGTGCGCTGCGACGACGGGCGGGCGGCCCGCGGCTCGCACGCCCTGCTGGCCATCGGTTCGATCCCCAACTCGGAGGGCCTCGACCTGGAGGCCGCCGGGGTGGAGGCCGACGCCGCCGGCTACGTGCCGTGCAACCACCACTGCCAGTCGAACGTGCCCCACGTCTACGTGGGCGGCGACCTGTCGGGGAAGCTGCCGCTGGCCTCGGTGGCGTCGATGCAGGGGCGCAAGATCGCCGAGCACGCCATGGGCCTGCACTCCCGCCAGCACCGCCACCTGGACTACGACAAGGCGGCCAGCGCCATCTTCACCGACCCCGAGATCGCCGACGTGGGGCTGGCCGAGGCCGAGGCCTTCGCCATCGGCCGCAAGATCCGGGTGACCAAGGTGCCGTTCGCCTCCAATCCCCGCGCCCTCATCGACGGCGACCCCCGCGGGTTCGTGAAGATCGTCTCCGACCCCGCCACCGGCGTGGTGCTGGGCGGGTCGATCGTGGGGCGGGGGGCGGCCGAGCTCATCTCGGTGATCGCCCTGGCCGTCACCGCCCACCTGAAGGTGAGCGACATCGTCGAGAGCCTGCTGGTGCACCCGGCCCTGGCCGAGGCGCTGTCGGACGCCGCCGAGTAGCCCTTCGACCTCGCTCGCCCGCTTCGCCCACCCCTACTCCACCACCGCCAGCACGTCGCCGGCGCCCACCGTGTCGCCCGGCCGGACGTGGAGCTCGCGCACCGTCCCCGCCCGCTCGGTGGTCACGTTGTTCTCCATCTTCATGGCCTCGACGACGCAGATCGCCTGGCCCGGCTGGACGGCGTCGCCCACGGCGACGGCGACGGCCACCACCGTGCCCTGCATGGGCGCCAGCACCGTCCCGCTGGAGGCGTGCACGGCGGCGGCGGTGGGGCGGGGGCGGAGCCGGGCGGCCCCCCCCGGGCGCCCGCCCGGCGCGGCGGCGGCGCCGGGCGGGCCGGCGGCGGCGTCCGGCACCCACAGGCTCACCCGGTAGCGCCGGCCGTCCACCTCCACGTCCACGTCCCGGCGCACCTTGGCGGGGCCGGCGGGGCCGGCCGGGCCGGCGGGGGCGGGGACGGCGAGCGCCGACAGGTCGAGGTCGCGCTCGACCCACCCCGTGTCGTGGGCGGCGGCCACGAAGTCGGGGTGCTCGAGCACCAGGAGCTGGGCGGGGATGGTCGTCGGGACGCCCTCGATCTCGGCCTCCCGCAGGGCGGCGACCATGCGCCGGCGGGCCACCTCGCGGTCCGGGCCCCAGGTGACCACCTTGGCCATCAGGCTGTCGTAGGCGCCGGGGAGGACGTCGCCCTCCTGGTAGCCGGCGTCGACCCGCACCCCGATGCCGGCCGGGAGGCGGAAGCGGGAGACCGTCCCCGGCACGGGCAGGAACCGGCCGCCGGCGGGGTCCTCGGCGTTGACGCGGCACTCCATGGCCGCCCCCCGGGGCGCCACCTCGGCCTGGGAGAAGGGCAGCGGCTCCCCCGACGCCACCCGTAGCTGGAGCTCCACCAGGTCGAGGCCGGTGACCAGCTCGGTGACGGGGTGCTCGACCTGGAGGCGGGTGTTCATCTCCAGGAAGAAGAACTCGCCGTCCTGCACCAGGAACTCGACGGTCCCGGCGTTGACGTAGCCGCACGCCGCCCCCACGTGGACGGCCGCCTCCCCCATGGCGGTGCGCAGGGCGGCGTCGAGGCCGGGGGCGGGGGTCTCCTCGATGAGCTTCTGGTGCCGGCGCTGGGTGGAGCAGTCCCGCTCGCCCAGCCACACGCCGCTGCCCTGGGCGTCGAAGAGGACCTGGACCTCCACGTGGCGGGGCCGGGGGAGGTAGCGCTCCAGGTAGCAGTCGGGGTGGCCGAAGCCGGCCTCGGCCTCCCGCCGGGCCGACTCCAGGGCGGCGGCGGCGTCGCCCGGCCCGGCCACCACCCGCATCCCCCGCCCCCCGCCGCCGTGGGACGCCTTGATCGCGACCGGCCAGCCGTGCGCGTCGCCGAAGGCCACCACCTGGTCGGCCGACGCCAGCACCTCGGTGGTGCCGGGGACGGGGCGGACGCCGGCCCGCTGGGCGGTGAGGCGCGAGCTGACCTTGTCGCCCATGGCGTCCATGGCCGCCGGCGGGGGGCCGACCCAGACCAGGCCGGCGGCGGCCACCGCCCGGGCGAAGCCGGCGCTCTCGGCGAAGAAGCCGTACCCCGGGTGCAGGGCGCCGGCGCCGCTGCGGCGGGCGGCGTCGAGGACCTTGCCGGCGTCGAGGTAGCTCTCGGCCGCCGCCTCGCCGCCCAGGGCGTAGGCCGAGTCGGCCAGGCGGACGTGGAGGGCGTCGCGGTCCGGCTCGGAGTAGACCGCCACCGTCCCCACGCCCAGCGCCCGGCAGGTGCGGATCACCCGCACGGCGATCTCACCCCGGTTGGCGACGAGGACCCTGGCCAGCATGGCGCTTATGGTTAGCGCATCGACTGGGACGTGCGCCGGTTGGCGGAGGTGGGCTCGACCAACCGGGTCGCCCTGGACCTGGCCCGCTCGGGGGCGCCCGAGGGGGTCGTCGTGGTCGCCTCCTACCAGACCGCGGGCCGGGGCCGGCGGGGCCGGGCGTGGGAGGCGGCGCCGGGGTCGTCGCTGCTGGCGTCGGTGCTGCTGCGGCCCGGGCTGGGCGCCGACCGGCTCCACTTGGCCGTGGCCGCCGTCGCCCTGGCCGCCGCCGACGCCTGCGCCGCCGTGGCCGGGTTCCGCCCGGCCGTGAAGTGGCCCAACGACCTGGTGGTGGGCGACCGCAAGCTGGCCGGCGTGCTGGCCGAGGCAACGGGGGAGGCGGTGGTCGTCGGGGTGGGCCTGAACGTGTCGGCGGGGGGGCCGTGGCCGGCGGGGGCGGTGGCGGCCGAGGAGGTCGCCGGCCGGCCGGTCGCCGTCGACGCCCTGCTCGACGCCCTCCTGCCGGCGCTGGCCGCCCGCCTCGGGCGCTGGGAGGCGGTGGCCTCCGACTACCGGCGGGCGTGCGCCACCCTGGGCCGGGCGGTGCGCGTCGAGACGGCCGACGGGTGCCTCGACGGCACCGCCGCCGACGTCTCCGACGACGGCCACCTCCTCGTCGACGTCGGCGCCTGCGTGCGCACCGTCGCCGCCGGCGACGTCGTGCACCTCCGTCCCGCCCCCGCGCCGGGCTGAGGCCCGTCCCGCCGGGCGGGCGGGCTCACGGGTCGAGGTCGGCGGCCACGATGGCGGCCAGGGCCGCGGCGGCCCGGGTGGTGAGGGGGCCGGGGCAGGAGGGGAGGGGGCGGCCCTCGACGGCCGAGACGGGCTGGACCTCCCGGGTGGTGGAGGTGAGGAAGGCCTCGTCCGCCGCGGCCAGGGCCGACACCGGCAGGTCCTCCTCCACCGCCCCGCACGCCTCGACGACCAGGGCCCGGGTGACGCCGGCCAGGCAGCAGGCCGACAGGGGCGGGGTCACCAGCCGGCCGCCCACCCCGACCACCACGTTGGACCCCGTCCCCTCGCACAGGTCCCCCACCAGGTTGGCGAAGATCGCCTCCGCCGCCCCCCGCCGGCGGGCCCAGGCCAGGGCCACCACGTTCTCCCCGTACGAGGTGGTCTTGAGCCCGGCCAGCGCCCCCCGCTCGTTGCGGGGCCACGGCACCACGGCCACCTCCACCGCCGGCGGCCACGCCGGCAGCGCCCCCGGGACCACCAGCACCGTGGGGCCCGACGAGCCCCGGGCCGAGCCCATGGGCCCCGGCCCCCCGGTCACGGTGACGCGCAGGGCGGCGTCGCCCAGCCGGTTGGCCGCCGCCACCTCGGCCAGCGCCGCCCGCAGCACCTCGGGCGGCGGCGCCGCCAGCCCCATCCCCGCCGCCGACGACGCCAGCCGTTCGAGGTGCCGGCGCACGGCGAAGGGCCGCCCGCCGTAGGTCTTGATGGTCTCGAACACGCCGTCGCCCACGGTGAGCCCGTGGTCGAACACCGACACGCACGCCCGGTCGGCGTCCACCAGAACGCCGTTGGCCCACACCTTCACGACGACGCCACCGCCAGCAGCCGCCGGGCCTTGAGTTCGGTCTCCTCCCACTCGCCCTCCTCGGTCGAGTCCCAGGTGATGCCGCCGCCGGTCCCGAGGTGGAGCTCGCCGGCCTCGATCCACAGCGTGCGGATGGCGACGTTGAGGTCGCCCCGGCCGGCGTCGCCGTCCACCCAGCCCACCGCGCCGCAGTACGGCCCCCGGGGGACGGGCTCGAGCTTGCGGATCATCTCCACCGCCGCCAGCTTGGGCGCCCCGGTCACCGACCCCGGCGGGAAGGTGGCGGCGATCAGCTCCGGCCAGCCGGCGTCCGCCCGGAGCCGGCCCCGCACCGTCGACACCAGGTGGTGGAGCCCGGGGTGGCGCTCCACCCGGCACAGGTGGGCGACCTCCACCGAGCCGTACTCGCACCCCCGCCCCAGGTCGTTGCGCACGAGGTCCACGATCATCACGTTCTCGGCCCGGTCCTTGGGGAGGAACCCGCCGGCGGTGGCGGCCGTCCCCTTCACCGGACGGGACTCCACCACCGGGCCCGACCGCGACAGGAAGCGCTCGGGCGACGCCGAGGCGACGTGGACGCCCAGCGCTGGCAGGCGCACGACCGCCGAGTACGGCGCCGGGTTGCCGGTGGCCAGCGCCGCCCCCAGGGCGGCCACGTCCGCCCCCGGGGGCAGGGGCGCCGACAGGCGGCGGGTGAGGTTGACCTGGTACACGTCGCCCTCGGTGATGGCCGCCCGCACGGCGGCGACGCCGGCGCAGAAGGCCGGCCGGTCCAGGCTCGACCGCCACGCCGACGGCGCCGGCCCCGCCCACCGCGCCCCGGGCCAGGGCGTGGCCGGGCGCACGTGCTCGAACCGGGCGCACACGGGCGGGGCGTCGAAGGGCACGACGACGGCCCAGAAACCGGGGCCGTCGAGGGCCGACAGGTCGGAGGTCACGTCCACCAGCCCGGTGGCCAGGCGGCCGCCGACGACGGCGAGCGGCGTGGGTCCGGGCACGGCCGGAGCCTACGATCGGCGCCCAGACCCCACACCGCCCCTGGCGGGGCGACCAGCGACCGACGAGAATCGCCGGCGGCCGCCCCTTGCCGCCGAAGGTGGCCCCTCCGGCTGCCGGCCGGCAGGACAGGGCGGAGGCCGGCGG
>JBKHXC010000055.1:0-5541 GCA_046566225.1 Acidimicrobiia bacterium | reverse complement strand
AGCCGGGCCGTGCTCACCCGGCGAGGCCGGATGGTGGCCTTCGACGGCGCCGACGGCGGGCCCCGCCTCGGCCGGCGCCACCGCCGGGCCCTCGCCGGCCTGGCCGCCCGGGCGGCCCGCAGCTTCGGCTCCGCCCAGGACATCGAGTGGGCCCTCGACGGCGAGGCCGGCCTGCTCCTGCTGCAGAGCCGGCCGGTCACGGCGGTGGGCACCGTCGCCGACCGCCGGGCGCCGGTGCTCGGCCCCGGTCCGGTGGCGGAGACCTTCCCCGACCCGCTGTCGCCCCTGGAGGCCGACCTGTGGCTGCGACCGCTGCGCCAGGCGCTGGCCGAGGCGGTGCTGCTCTCCGGCGCCGCGTCGCGCCGCCGGGTCGGCGCCTCGCCGGTGGTCACCGCCGTCGGCGGCCGGGCCGCCGCCGACCTGGGGCTGCTCGGCATCGCCCCCGGGCGCCGGCCGGTGCTCTCCCGCTTCGATCCCCGCCCCCCCGCCCGCCGCCTGCGGGCGGCATGGCGGACCGGCCGGCTGCGCACCGCCCTGCCCGGCCTGGCCGCCGACCTGGTGGCCCGTGCCGACGAGGAGCTGGCGTCGGTCGGCCGGCCCGGCTCCCTGCCCGACGACCGGCTGGTCGCCGCCCTGCGGGGCTCGCACCAGGCCCTGGTCGCCCTGAACGCCCACGAGGTCCTGGCCGGGATGCTGAGCCCGGCCCCCACCGGCGGCGGCCGGGGGCCGGCGACGTCGGCCGGCACCGCCCTGCAGGTCGTCGCCGCCGCCCGCGCCCAGGGCATGGCCGACGCCGACATCGTGGCCCGCCACCCGGTCGTGCTCTCCCTGGTGCCGCCCGCCATCGGGTCGTCGCCCGCCCTGCCCGAGGTGCTCGTGCTCCCCCCGGCCGACGACGACGCCGCCGCCCACCCCCTGGTGGTGTGGCGGGAGGCGCTGCGGCTGCGGGTGCGGTGGGTCCAGGAGCTGACGGCGGTGGTGGCCGCCGAGCTGGGCGCCCGCCTGGCCCGGCGGGACCTCCTTCCCGACGCCGACTCCGTGCGCTGGCTGCGCCTCGACGAGTTGGAGCGAGCGGTGGCCACCGCCGCCGTGCCCGCCGGCCTGGAGGCCCGCCGCCGGGCGCCGCCGGCGCCGCCGCTGCCGGCGGCGTTCCGCCTCGCCGGCGACGCCGTCGTCCCCGTCGACCGGGGCGGGCCGGGGGGCGGGCAGGGCGCGGGCGGCGGCCGGGCGGTGGGCCGGGTCGTGCACGGCGGCGGCGATCGGCCGGCGCCGGGCGACGTCCTCGTCACCCGCACCCTCGACCCCGGTCTGGCGCCCCTGCTGGCCGGCCTGGGAGGGCTGGTGGCCGAGACCGGCAGCGTGCTCTCCCACCTGGCCATCCTGGCCCGCGAGCTGGGCGTGCCCACCGTGGTGGGCCTGCCCGGCGCCCTGGAGCGCTTCCCGCCCGGGACGGTCGTCGTGGTCGACGGGACCGCCGGCGAGGTCACCGCCGTGGGGACCACCGGCGCGGCGCCGGTGGTGCGGCCGTGAGGAAGCTGCGCTACGCCGTCCTGCTGGGCGCCCTGGGCGCCACCGGCGTCTACCTGTTCGTGTACCTGGTGCGCTGGGAGTGGCACCGGGCGCTGGTGGCCGGCGTGCTGTTCGTGGCGGCGGAGGTGGCGTTGGCCTCGGCGGCCGTCCTCGACCGCCTCCGCTCCATCCAGCACGCCGTGGAGTCCGGGCCGGCCGGCCGGCCGGCGCCGGCGCCCGACCCCGACCCCTCGACGCTGGCCCGCGTCCGCCAGTCGGCGCCCGAGCCCCGGACCAGCTTCGAGTGGTTGTCGCGCCCGGGCGGCGAGATGTCGGTGTTCGTCCCGTTGCTGCTCGGTGCCGGGGTGGTCCTGTCGGGCGTGGCCTGGCTGGTCGAGCGGGTCGCCCGGGCCACCGCCACCCCGGGCCTGGAGCGGGGCCTGGCCGTGCGCCTGGCGCCCCTGGGGCTGCCGGTGGGGACCCTCGCCGGGGCCCCGGCGCCCGCCGTCGCCGCCCGCCGCCCGCCCGTCGTCCACCTCGTCGCCGCCCTGGCCGCCGTCGGGGGGGCCACGGTGGGCCTCGACGCCCTGGCCGATGCCACCCAGAGCCGTCCGGACCCGCGGGTGGCGGGCACCACCGCGGTGGTGGTCGCCGTCGACCCCGGCTCGGCCCGCTCGCCGGCCGCCGCCGCCGCCGCCCTGTGGGGGGCGTGCAGCACCCAGCTGGGCAGCGGCTCCGAGCTGGTGGGGACGGCGGCCGCCGGCGGGGGCGAGGTGCGGTTCCTGGTACGGCCGGCGATCGGCACCTACGCCGAGCGCCGGCTCCGGGGCTGCATCAACGACGCCACCACCGATCGCATCCGGGCCACCGTCCGCTCGGTCACCCCCGCCGGTTCCGCGGCGGCCACCCCCTGACGGGCCGGCTGCCCTGGCTACGAACCTTCGCCCTGTTCGCAGCGTACGACCCGACTCGACCGAATGGAGTGAGCGAAGCGAACGAATGAGGTCGAAGCGCTACCTGACGTAGCTGCCCCGCACGTGGACCCACGCCCGGCGGGGGGCGTCCAGGGCCCGGCTGATCGCCACCATCAATGGGGCGGGGCGCTCCACCCGGCCGTAGGCGTCCAGCCCCGAGGCGAACGCCAGCTGCTCGAGCGACGGCGGCCCCACCGACAGGTTGCGCAGCAGCGCCTCCCGCGGCGTCGCCTGGCCCGTCTTGACCAGGTAGGCGGCCGACATGGTGCCGGTGCGCCCCACCCCGGCCCCGCAGTGAACGAAGGCTCGCCCCGGGCTGGCCCGCACGGCGGCGAGGAAGCGGTCCACCTGGCCGTCGGTGGGGGACTGGCCGTCGCGCAGGGGCAGGTGCAGGCGGCTGATGCCGAGGCGGGCCAGGAGCGCCTCGTCGACCCGGATGCCGTCCTCGGCGCGGAGGTCGATGACGGTGGTGACCCCGTGGGCGGCCAGGGCCTCGTAGCCGTCGGCGCCGGGGGCGGCGCCCCGCCACAGCGACCGGTCCACCTCGGCGAAGTTCTTGATGGGGACCTGCACCGACGGGGCCCCGGCGCCTCGCTGGGCCAGCAGGTGCAGGCCCAGGATGGCCAGGTTGGGGAGGACGAGCATCCCGACCGCCAGGGCGAGCAGGCGCACGACCGTCACCCGGGCCGTCCGCCCGACGGGTGCGGCGGCCTGCTCGGCGGCGGCGGGGCCGGGAGCGGCGACGGCGGTCATCGGGTCTCCATCGGCCGGTCGGGGGCGACGGTTGACGCCCCGTTGGACGACATCCCGGTTCTCGAATGCTCCGGCACGACCAGGCACCACCTACGGGAGGGCTCGACGGGTCCCCGCCGACCGCCGTCACCTGCGGCGTTCGGGCCTCGTTGTACCCCGCCGGCGCCCGCCCGATCCACTCCGGGCCGCCGGGCGACCCGGGCGCCGCCATGGCCGGCTCCCGCCGCCGCTCAGCGGCGCGTGGCCGTCGGGTTGCCGTCGTCGGTGTGACCCCACCGGGGAGGCTGGCACGGCCGCCTGCTCTGCTCGGCGGCCCGCTCCCGGCACTCCGCCGCGGTGGCCGGTGGCACCGTCTCGGCGGTCGCAGTGGCCGGCGGCGCCGTCTGCGGGGGGGTGGTGGGGGGCGCCTCCGCCTCCGCCGGGGCCTCGGCCGCGGCAGCCGGGGTCGGAGGCGCCGGCGCCGCCGGGGCGGCGGCCGGCGGGGTGGCGGTCGCCGGCTCCCGCCCGGCCGGCGCCGGCGGGGGCGCGGTGGCGGGAGGCGGGGTGGTGGCCACGGGCGGGGCGGTCGTCGCCGTAGTCGGCGCCGGCGGGGCGGCGGCGGGGGACGGGCGCTCCAGCGGCGCCCGGGCCGGTCCCAGCTCGGCGCCGAGGGAGGGCGGGCTCACGATCGACACCGTGGCGACGAGCGATGCCGCGCCCAGGGCGGCGGTGCGGGCGGCCGAGTCGAGCCCCCGGCGCACCCCCGCCACCGGAAGGGCGAAGGGGAGGGCGGCGAGGAAGGCGAGCGGGCCCATCACCCAGCGCAGCCGGCCGAGGGAGACGGACAGGAAGGCGCGCACCACGGCGGGGTCGAAGTGGGACCCGGCCTGGGCGGCCAGCTCCTGGCGGGCCCCGGCCGCGCTGAGCGGCGCCCGGTACGAGCGGGGCGACGTCATGGCGTCGTAGCAGTCGGCCACGGCGACGATGCGCGCCCCCAGGCTGATCCGGTCCCCCGAGAGCCCGTACGGGTAGCCGGTCCCGTCGAAGCGCTCGTGGTGCTGCTCGATGGCCAGGGCCCACGGCCCCAGCCACGCCCGCAGGGGCTCGGCCAGGCGGGCGCCCTCGATGGGATGCCGGCGCAGCGCCTCCCACTCGTCGTGGGAGAGGTCGCCCGGGGCGTGGAGGGTGTGGGCGGCCACGGTCAGCTTGCCGAGGTCGTGGAGCAGGGCCGCCCACCGCAGGCGGTCGCGGTCGTCGGCGTCGAGGCCCAGCTCGGCGGCGATGAGGTCGGCGTAGGCCCGCACCCGCTCCGAGTGCCCCCGGGTGTCCCGGTCGTGGACGCTGAGGCTGGCGGCGAGCGCCAGGATGGTACGGGCCGCGTCGGCCGGCTCCTGGTCCCCCCGGCGCAGGGCCTCGACCTCCCGGGCCCGGAGGCGCCCGGTGGAGCCGCTGCGCAGGGCCACGCCGAACCGGGACGGGGCCCGGTCGGGGAAGATCAGCGACAGCTCGAGGAGGGCCGCCAGCGGCAGCAGCCGGCGGGCGGCCCGGTCGAACACGACGAGGGCCCCCAGCGACGCCGCCAGGACGCCGCCCCACCACAGCGCCCGCTCGCCGGGGCCGGCCGGCGTCCCCAGGAGCCGGGCGGCGCCGAAGGCCACCGCCAGCGACGCCGCCAACGGCGTCGCCAGCACGGCCAGGCGCAGGAGGGCGGCCAGGACCGGCCGGTGCTGCCAGCGCGGCTCGTCCCGGGAGCGGTGGCGGGGCGCGGGGCCCGTGGTCGGTCCCCCCCCGGGGCTGCGCCGAACGGCTGGTGCTCGCATGGTGGTCGCCAGACGTGGCCGCCCGTGCCGGGCACCAGGCCTGTGGAGGAACGCTACGACGGTCCGGGGCCCGGGTCAACGTCGCCCGGCCCGGAGGCACCAGGGGCGGCGCTCAGCGCTTCTCGAACCAGTAGTTGATCGAGGGCGTTCCCCGTCCGGTGAAGCAGATGGTGTTGAACTTGGCCATGTACTCCATGGCGTTCACGGCGTCGGTGAACGTGGGGTAGTTCGTGATCCAGTGCGACCCGTCCCGCACGGTGTAGCTCGTCCGGCCGTTGCGGATGAGCGTGATGATGCTGAGGTTGCCGGGCTTGTAGCTCAGGCAGTCCTCGGCGGCCCGGACGGCGGGGGCCATCTCGGCCAGGTTGCGGTCGAGGTCGAGGACCCCGGGCCGGGGCGGCGCCGGGCGGTCGAGCGTGGAGGTTCCCTTCATGGTGGCTGCTCCTCGGGTCGGCGGTGGAGGGGTGGGGTGCCCGCGCCCGGGCGGGCGCGGGGCCCCGGGGGAC
>JBKHXC010000054.1:0-3687 GCA_046566225.1 Acidimicrobiia bacterium | reverse complement strand
GAAGGCCCGGCAGCCCACGCAGAAGGCGAAGGCCGCCTCCAGGAAGGCGGCGCCGGCCAGCAGGGCCAGGACGACCTCGGCCGCCGCCCACCGGTCCAGCGCCAGGGCCAGCACGGCGGCGGTGATCGAGAAGGCGGCGCCCATGCCCTGGGCGAAGCGCTTGGGCGGGCCGGGGACCAGCTTGGGCGCGGCCCGCAGGCGGGGCGTGACGACCCGGGTGGCCAGCAGGCCGAGCGGGCTGAGGGTCGGCCCGGTGAGCACGCGGGCCACGAACCCGTAGGCGATCAGCACCGTCAGCCAGCGCAGGTCGAAGGCGATGGCGGCCAGCGCCATGGCCACCACGCCGGCGGCCACCACCCGGGCCGACACCTCGTTGACGGGGTCGGGGAACGAGAAGAGGCGGGAGCGGTGGTCGGTCGGCATGGCGTCCGCGCGCAACGCCTCGGGGCGCGGCCTTGTTCCCTCCGTGCCGACCGCGGCCGGGGCCCGGCGGTCAGCGCACGCGGGCGGCGGCCGCCAGCACGGCTTCCACCGAGGCGTCGACGTCGGCCGCCGTCGTCGACCAGTTGGACACCGACACCCGCATCAGGCGCCGCCCCCGCCACGTCGTGGCGCCCAGCCAGCAGGTGCCGTCCCTCTGGACCTCGGCGACGATGCGGTCGGTGCGGGCGCCGTCGCCGAACCCGGCCAGCACCTGGTTGAGCACGACGTCGTTGGCGATCTCGGCACCGCCGGCGGCCAGGCCGGCGGCGAAGCGCCGGGCCAGCGCGCAGCACCGGTCCACCAGCTCGGCCACCCCCCGGCGCCCCAGCTGGCGCAGCGCGGCCCACGTGGCGAAGCCCCGGGCCCGCCGCGACGACTCCGGGGTGAGGTCGGCGGCGGCGGGCGGGCCCGAGCCGGACCCGACCAGGTAGGCGGCGGTGTAGGAGGTCGCGGCGGCGTGCACGTCGGGGCGGGCGCAGAAGGCGTACCCCGAGTCGTAGGGCACGTTCAGCCACTTGTGCCCGTCGCACGCCCACGAGTCGGCCAGCTCCACGCCGTCGACCAGGGCCCGGGTGGCGGGGCTGGCCGCCGCCCACAACCCGAAGGCGCCGTCCACGTGCACCCAGGCGCCGTGGCGCCGGGCGACCCGGCAGGCGGCGCCCAGGGGGTCGCAGGCGCCGGTGTTGACGTTGCCGGCCTGGAGGCACACCACGGTGGGCCCCGCCGGCCCGGCGGCGAGGACCCGCGCCAGGTCGTCGGCGTCGAGCGCCCCGCCGGCGTCGGTGGCCACCGGCTCCACCACGCCGGTGCCCAGCCCGAGCAGGCGCAGGGAGCGGTCCACGGTGGCGTGACGCTCCTCGCCCGCCACCACCCGCAGGGCCGGGGCGCCGGCCAGGCCCCGGGCCTCGACGTCCCACCCCGCCTCGGCCAGCACGGCGTGGCGGGCGGCGGCCAGGCCCACGGGGTTGGCGGCCTGGCCGCCGGTGACGAAGCCGACCGACGCCGACGCCGGTAGGCCCAGGAGCTCCTTGAGCCACCCGCCGGCCGCCTCCTCGGCGGCGGCCGCCGCCGGCGACAGCACGGCGTTGAAGGCGCACTGGTCCCAGCCGGCGGCGAGCACGTCGGCGGCGACGGCGGCGTCGAGCGAGCCCCCGGTGACGAAGCCGAAGTACCGGGGGCCGGCGGTGGCGACCAGCCCGGGGTCGGCGGCGGCGGCCAGCGATGCGACCACCTCGGCCGCCGGCGTCGGGCCGTCGGGGAGGGGGCCGCCGAAGGCGAGGCGGAGCTCGTCGGCGCCGGCCGCCGCCCGCACCGGCCGCTCGGGCAGCGATGCGCGGTAGGCGGCCGCCACCGACGCCGCCCGGTGCAGGAGTGCGTCCAGTTGGTCCACGCCGGAGACGCTACGTGCCCGGGCCACCCACTCCCGAGTAAATAGGTCACCGAAACGGTGAGCTGTTTACTCGGGGTCGGCCGGATGCGACGGGCGTCAGCGGGTGGGCGCCAGCACGACCGCCGAGTCGGCCGGCAGCGAGCCGTCGAAGGGCCGGCCCTCGCCGGCCGGCGAGGCGCTCGACACCTCGACCGCCCACCGGCCCTCCACGGCCACCTGGGCCGGCGAGCCGGCGAAGTTGACCAGGACCATGCGCCGGTCGGCGCCCGCCGACCGCCCGTAGGCCAGCACGCCGGCCGGCGCCGGCAGCAGCGACAGGTCGCCCAGGCGGAGGGCGGGCGAGCGGCGACGGGCGCCGAGCAGCCGGCGGTACAGGTGGAGGATGGAGCCCGGGTCGGCGCGGCAGGCGGCGGCGTTGCGCCGGTCGGCGTCGGGCGGCCAGGGCAGCCACGGGTCGGCCGTCGACCACCCGTGGGCTGGCGAGGGGTCCCACGGGACCGGCGCCCGGCACCCGTCCCGCCCGCCCGGGTCCACCCGCCGCCCGGGCGGGACCACGGCGTCCTCCAGGCCCAGCTCCTCGCCGGCGTAGAGGAACGGCGTGCCCCGCAGGGTGAGCAGGAGGACGGCGGCGGCCGCCGCCCGCTCGTCGTTGCCGTAGCGGGTGCGGTGGCGGGGGTTGTCGTGGTTGGACAGCACCCACGTCGGCCAGGCGCCCCGGGCGCCGATCTCCTCCTCGACCCGGGCCACGTGCCCCCGCCACTCGCCGGCGTCCCACGGCGCGAACAGGGGCGGGAAGTTGAAGGCCAGGTGCAGCTCGTCGCCGTCGCCGTAGTAGGTGGCCACCTTGGTGGTGTCGAGCAGGTACACCTCGCCCACCAGCACCCGGTCGCCCGGGTAGGAGTCGGCCAGGCGGCGCAGGCCCCGGATGACGTGGTGGGTCTCGGGCCGGTCGTTGAGCGACGAGTGGGCGACGCCGGCCGACTCCGGCGGGTCGTCGGGGAGCGCCGGGTCCTTGCCCAGCCCGTGGACCACGTCGATGCGGAAGCCGTCCACCCCCCGGTCCAGCCAGAACCGCAGGACCCCGTGCATGGCCTCCACGACCTCGGGGTTGGCCCAGTTGAGGTCGGGCTGCTGGGGCAGGAACTGGTGGAGGTACCACTGGGCGGTGGCGCCGTCCCACGTCCACGCCGGCCCGCCGGTGAAGGCGCCCACCCAGTTGTTGGGCGGGGTGGACGGGTCGCCGTCGCGCCACACGTACCAGTCCCGCTTGGGGTTGTCCCGCGACGAGCGCGACTCGACGAACCACGGGTGCTCGTCGCTGCTGTGGTTGGGGACCCAGTCGAGCAGGACCCGCAGGCCGAGGCCGTGGGCGTCCGCCACCAGGCGGTCCAGGTCGCCCAGCGTGCCGAAGGCGGGGTCGACGTCGCAGTAGTCGGCCACGTCGTAGCCGAAGTCGTGGCCCGGGGAGGGGTAGATGGGCGACAGCCACAGGGCGTCGACGCCGAGGTCGGCCAGGTGCCCGAGGCGGCGGCGGACGCCTTCGAGGTCGCCCACCCCCGCCGGGGGGCGGCCGGAGTCGGCGAAGGACCGGGGGTAGATCTGGTAGACGACGGCGGACTTCCACCACGGGTCGGCCACGGCGGCCGAGCGTAACGAACGGCGACGGGCGCCGGGCCGGCGCCCGGGCGGGCGTGGGGCGGCGCGGCGGCCGCCCTGGTGGTGACCGTGGTCGTGCGCCGTGCCGCCCTCCGCCGGCACCGCCGGCTGCGTCGCGGCCTGGCCGCCGCGCCCGACGGCGCTCGCCCGACCAGGCC
>JBKHXC010000053.1:0-2426 GCA_046566225.1 Acidimicrobiia bacterium | reverse complement strand
GGGTGCTGGTCGACTCGGTGAAGGACTGCTACGCCGCCCTGGGCACCATCCACGCCACGTGGAAGCCGGTGCAGGGGCGGTTCAAGGACTACATCGCCATGCCCAAGTTCAACCTCTACCAGTCGCTGCACACCACCGTCGTGGCGCCCCAGGGCAAGCCCCTGGAGGTGCAGATCCGGACCTGGGAGATGCACCAGCGGGCCGAGTACGGCATCGCCGCCCACTGGGGCTACAAGGAGAAGGCGTCGCCGGCCGACATCGCCTGGCTCAACCGCATCGTCGACTGGCAGCGGGAGACCGACGACCCCGCCGAGTTCCTCACGAACCTGAAGCTCGACCTGGAGCAGGACGAGGTCTTCGTGTTCACCCCCAAGGGCAAGGTGGTCACCCTGCCGGTGGGCGCCACCCCGGTGGACTTCGCCTACGCCATCCACACCGAGGTGGGCCACCGCTGCATCGGCGCCCGGGTCAACGGGCGGCTGTCGCCCCTCGACTCCACGCTGCACTCCGGCGACACCGTGGAGATCTTCACCTCCAAGGTGCCCTCGGCCGGCCCGTCGCGGGACTGGCTCAAGATCGTCGTCACCCCCCGGGCCCGCAACAAGATCCGCCAGTGGTTCTCCCGGGAGCGGCGGGAGGACGCCATCGAGAACGGGCGGGAGGAGCTGACCAAGGCCCTGCGCAAGGAGGGGCTGCCGGTCCAGAAGGTGGCGTCGTCGCCGGCGCTGGTGAGCATCGCCGCCGCCATGAACTACCTCGACCTCGACGCCCTGCACGCCGCCATCGGCGAGGGCCACGTGTCGGCCCGCTCGGTGGCCCAGCGCCTGGCCCGGGAGCTGCGGGGCGGCGACCACGAGGAGCAGCTACCGGCCACCGTCCGCCAGCCCCGCCGCCAGCGCCGGGAGCTGTCGGCGGGCGTGCACGTGGAGGGCCTCGACGACGTGATGGTGCGCCTGTCGCGGTGCTGCACCCCCGTGCCGGGCGACGAGATCCTGGGCTTCGTGACCCGGGGCCGGGGCGTGTCGGTGCACCGGTCGGACTGCGCCAACGCCCTGTCGCTGGTGACCGGCCAGGCCGACCGGGTCATCGACGTGGAGTGGGACCGCGACCGGCGGGGCACCTTCGTGGCGTCCATCGAGGTCAAGGCCCTCGACCGCTCGCGGCTGCTGGCCGACGTGACCCGCTCGCTGTCCGAGCACTACGTCAACATCCTGGCCAGCTCGTCGCAGACGGGCGCCGACCGGGTCAGCACCATGCGCTTCGACTTCGAGCTGGCCGACCCCGCCCACCTCGACTCCCTCATGGCCTCGGTCAAGCGCATCGACAGCGTCTACGACGCCTACCGGGTCCTGCCCGGCAAGGGCGGCTGAGCCCCTCACGACGCTCTGGTATCGGATCGGGACCCTCCAGGGTCCCGATCCGACACCAGAAGGCGCCGGGCACGCCGGCGGGCGGCTCGCACCTTGGCGACGGCCTCGTGCGGCCGCCGCCAGACCTCGTCCTCGGAGACGCGCACCACGTCGACCCAGCCCGCTCGCCGCAGTGCCTCGTCACGGCGGGCGTCGGCGGCCCGGTCGAGCAGGCTCGTGGGGTGCAGGTCGCTGTCGACCTCGACGACCAGCCGCAGGGCCCGATCGAGGAAGTCGACGCGCCCGATCCACTCGTGCCCCCCGACGTCCACCTGGCGATCGAGGGGCGGGTCGCCCGCCTCGGCGAGGATGCGGTTGAAGCGGGCCTCGAGGCCGCTCGCCGGGGCCACGTAGCCGGGCGGGCGGGCGGCCAGCACGGCGCCCATGGGCCCCGAGCCACCCCGGCCGCGGGCGCGGAGGTCGGCCGCCACGGCGTGCAGGGCGGCCAGGGCCGACGGGCTCCGGGTGACCACGGTGTCCACCAGCCGCTCCAGCCGCGCCCGGCGCAGCCGGGTGGAGACGTCGAAGATGGTCCGTGCCACCGTCGTGACCGGTATGCCGTGGCACTCGGTGAGGTGGTGGGCCGGGAGGAGCCGTGGGTGGTGGGCGATGGCGGCCGTGACGGCGCAGTTCGACCGGGAGCGGGGCCGGCTCACCTCGACGGCGCCGAGCGGGAAGCCGGGCAGGCGCCACAGGAACCCGGCGGCACCGAAGGAGACCGCCGCACCGGGGCCGGCGTCGAGCACGCCGAGCATGAGGAGCTGCCGCGCCCCCCGCGGCGCTCCCAGCAGGCGGAGCACCCGGGCCGTCTCCGCCTCCCAGTCGGGACCCAGGCGGCGGCTTCGCATGCCCGACTTGGTGGCCCCCATCGCCTGCGCCTGGCGGACGCTCACCAGCGCGTACTGGACCGCGGCCAGCTCACGGAGGTCGTCGTCGAGGCTCACGGCCCCCAGCAAACCCCGGCCCTGTGACAACGAGGCCGACCAGCGCCGTTCTGGTAACGGATAGGGCCCCTCC
>JBKHXC010000052.1:0-8302 GCA_046566225.1 Acidimicrobiia bacterium | reverse complement strand
TCCACCAGGGCGGCGCCCGAGCGGTCCCGGCGCGTCCCGGCCACCACCCCGTCGGACATGGTCAGCACCTTGGCCAGCAGCTCCACGGCTCGCGACGCTACGTCGTCCCACCGCCGCCCGGCCGGCGCAGCCCGACCACGAACATCCCGTCGGTCCCCGCGTCCTGGGGCAGGAGGAGGGCGCCCCGCCCCCGCGGGGCCCACGGCGGTCCCGGGGGCGGCACCGCCACCAGGTCGGGATGGGCCGACGCCAGCCACCGGTCCACCTCCACCGTCTCGGTCGAGGTGAGGGTGCACACGCTGTAGACGAGGAGCCCTCCGGGGCGGACCAGCCCGGCGGCGCCGTCCAGCAGGCGGCGCTGGAGGGCGGCCAGGCGCTCGACGTCGTCGGGCTGCACCCGCCAGCGGGCGTCGGGGCGGCGGCGCAGCACGCCCAGGCCCGAGCAGGGCGCGTCGACCAGCACCCGGTCGAGCGACGCCGGCCGCAGGGGCGGGGAGCCGGCGTCGGCGGCGACCACGGCCACGTTGGGCAGGCCCAGGCGGGCGGCGTTGGTGGCCACCAGCCTCGACCGGGAGGGCGACACGTCGGCCGCCACCACCAGGGCCGCCCCGCCCGAGGCCATGGCCGTGGCCTTGCCCCCCGGCGCCGAGCACAGGTCGGCCACCCGCTCCCCGGCGGCGGCCCCCACGTAGGCCGCCACCTGCTGGGAGGCCTCGTCCTGGACGTAGCCGTCGGCCCGCTCGGTGACCGGCGGGGCCGCGTTCATCTGCTCCAGCGCCGCCTCGGCCGCCTCCGCGCCCAGGTCGGCGGCCAGCCGGCGCACGATCCAGTCCGGGTAGCTGAGCCGGGTGGCGGGGTCGGGCCAGGGGGGCGCCGGCTCCCGGGCCAGGCGGCGGAGCACGGCGTTGACCAGGCCCCGGGCCCGGGGCGGCGCCACCTCCACGGTGGCCGAGACCGAGGCGTGGGGCGGGGTGCGCAGGAACGCCAGCTGGTAGGCGCCCAGCCGCAGCACGGCCCGCACCTCGGGCTCCAGGGGCCGGTCCACCAGGCGGTCCACCAGCCAGTCGCACGCCCGGCGCATCCGCGTCGACCCGTAGACCAGCTCGGTGACGAAGGCCCGGTCCCGCCGGTCGAGCCCGCTGCGCTCCAGCAGGAGCGGCAGGACGAGGTTGGCATAGGCCCCCTCGTCGACCCGCACCAGCGCCTCGACGGCCACCCGTCTCGCCGTCACGTGCCCAGCCGGTCGCCCTCGTGCCAGCGCGCCCCCCGGGCCCAGTCGGCCGCCGGCATGGGGGGCCGGCCCTCGGGCTGGACCTCCAGCAGCTCCATGGGGGACGACCCGGTGGGCACCACCACCCCGGCCCCGGTGAGGCGATGGGCGCAGGCCCGCCGGACCTTGAGGCGCCGGCCCCGGAAGGTCGTCCACGCCCCCCCGACGCGGACCACCCGCTCCAGCTCCTCGGCCGGCAGCGACCACTCCAGGCGCAGCTCGTCGTTGCCCAGCTTGGCGGCGTAGGTCGCCTCGCCGGCCTGGGGCTCGCCCTGGCCCAGGCCCTCGGCCAGCGCCTCCACCAGCAGGCGGGTCCCGATCTCCACCAGGCGGGCCCGCAGCTCGTCGGCCGTCTCGTCCCCGCCGATGGCGACCGCCTCCCGGCGGAAGACGGGGCCGGTGTCCAGCCCCTCCTCCAGGCCCATCAGGCACACGCCGGTCTCGGTGTCGCCGGCCAGGATGGCCCGCTCGACGGGCGCCGCCCCCCGCCACCGGGGCAGCAGGGAGAAGTGCAGGTTCACCATGGGCACGGCGTCGAGCACGTGGGGCTTGACCAGCCGGCCGAAGGCCACCACCACGCCCAGCTCGGCGCCCGAGGCCACCACGTCGTCCACCCGGTGCGACACCGGCAGGCCCAGCTCGGCGGCGGCCGCCTTGACCGGCGTGGGGAGCAGGGCGCCGCCCCGCCCCCGGCGCTTGTCGGCCCGGGTGACCACCAGGGCCACCTCGTGGCCGGCGTCGACCAGGGCCCGGAGGGGCGGCACGGCCGCCGCCGGCGAGCCCAGGAAGGACAGTCGCAGGGCGCCGACCTACCGTCCCGGCCACGAACCGTCGCCGCGTTCGACTCGACCGGATGGAGCGAGCGAAGCGAACGAATGAGGTCGAAGCACTAGCGCGGGTCGAGGTCGAGGACGCGCTCGCGCAGGGCCTTGCGGGCCTCCTTGCCCTGCTCGGCGTCGAGGCGGGAGAGCAGGAGCTTGCCGTCGAGGTGGTCGGTCTCGTGGAGGAAGACCCGGGCCAGCAGGTCGTCGGCGTCGACCGTGAACGGGTCCCCGTTGCGGTCCAGCGCCTGGAGTCGGACCTGCCGGGGGCGCACGATGGGCCACCACAGGCCGGGCACCGACAGGCAGCCCTCGTCGTAGGCCCACTCGCCGGCGTGGCCGGAGACCACGGGGTTGACGGCGACGCCGGGCCCGTCGCCCACGTCCCACACGAACAGGCGCTTCTGCACGCCCACCTGGTTGGCGGCCAGGCCCACGCCGGGCGCGGCGTACATGGTCTCGATCATGTCGTCGATGAGCCGGGACAGGGGCCCGTCGATGTCGCCCACGGGCGCCGTCGGCGTGCGCAGGACGGGGTCGCCGTAGACCCGGATGGTGTGGATGGCCATTGGCGGCCAGGGTACCGCCGCCCCGGCCGGGTGCCCCGGCCCCCGGAGGCTCAGGCCCGGGCGGGGTCGACCTCGACCCGCAGGCGGGCCCCCCGGCGGGGCACCGAGGCCAGGGCGTCGCACAGGGCGCGGTGGTCGCCGGCCCGCACCAGCCACCGCCCGCCGGCCGGGCCCAGGACCTCCACCGTCGCCGGCAGGGCGGCGACGAAGGCCTCGGCGTCGCCCGACACCAGCGCCAGGGCGCTCCACGGGGGCAGGCGCGCCGCGGCCCGCCGCTCGGCCTCGGCCGCCGCCAGGCGCCCGGGGTCGGCGTGGACGGCGGCCCGCAGGACCTCCGACGAGGGGGCCCGCGTCTGCACCACGACCCGCCCGCCGCCGTCCCGGCCGCCCACCAGGCGGGCGGCGCGGGCGAGGAGGGCCAGCGCCTGCTCGGCGGCCCGGAACCGGGGGGCCAGCAGCTCCTGGTCGAAGTCCACGAAGACCACCGCGTCGGCCGCCCCCAGGCGGTGGAGCAGCGCCTCGGTGCCCACCAGCAGGGGCGCGTCGGGCAGCCCCTCGGAGTCCCCCGTCACCTCGGCCACCGGGCGCCCGGCCAGCGCCTCCAGCTCCTCCCGGGCCCGGGACACGCCCACCCGCAGGGACTTGAGCCGGCCGGCGCCGCACGCCTGGCACACCGTGGCCCGCACCGCCCGGCACCGCCGGCACCGCAGGCCCCCGCCGTCGCCCCCCTGCTCCATGGCGCCCGCGCACCACTCGCAGCGGGTGAGCTCGCCGCAGCCGGCGCAGGCCAGCAGGCGGGCCCGACCCTTGCGGTTGAGCACGCACGCCACCCGCTCGCCGCCCCGCAGCACCCGCACCAGCCGCTCGGAGTACAGCCCCGAGCGGGGGTCGTCGTGGCGCCGGTCGACGACCTCGACCACCGGCCACCCGGCGCGCTCGTCGGCCCGCGACGGCACCGACGCCTCGCCCCACGCCAGCTGCTCCACGGTGGGGCAGGGTGACACCAGCACGCACGGCGCCCCGGCCCGGGCCGCCCGCTCGGCCGCCACCCGCCAGGCGCTCCAGGTGGGCGCCCGCTCCTCCTGGAGGGCCTCGTCGTGGGCGTCGAGCACGACCACGGCGGCGGGGGCGGGGACCGGGCTCCACGCCGCCGCCCGGGCCCCCACCACCGCGCACCCCCCGGCCGCCGCCCGGACCCAGTCCCGGGGTGCCACCGCCACCGCCGGCCCGGCCCGGCGCAGGCGGGCGGCCAGGAGTGCGGCGCCGGCCACCGACGGCGTGACGACGAGGGCGTCGCCCAGGCGGGCGGCGGCGGCCACGAAGGGGTAGGGGTCGGCGGCCGGCGGGAGGCGGACCACCGAGCGGGGCCGGGACAGCGCCTCGCCGACCAGCGGGTGGTCGTCGCCGGGGGCGGAGGCCGGCGGGCGGGGGGGCGGCGCCGGCGGCAGGCCCCGCACGGCCCCGGGCGGCGAGGCGGCGCGCAGGAGCGGCCGCAGCGGCCCGGCCCACCGCCACGCCGCCCACCGGGCCAGGTCGACCACCTCCTCGGGCGGGCCCCAGCCCGTCACCTTGGCCAGCGGGCGGACGTGCACGCCGGCCGGCGGGGCGACCCGGTCGGCCACCACCCACCCGGCCACCCGCCGGCCGTGCAGGGAGACGCGGACCAGGGTCCCGACGCGCACGTCGCCGTCCCACTCCTCGGGGACCGAGTAGTCGAACGCCCGGTCCAGGCCGGCCACGTCGGGCAGGACGCGCACCACCCGCCCGGTCACCGGCCGCCCCCCGCCGCCCCGGCGCCGGCCCTACCGCCGCTCCCCCGTGACCGGGCGGGCGCCCCCCCCGGCTGCCGGCCGGACAAGGGACAGGGCGGAGGCCGGCCGGCTCCGTCGGCCGGCCGCAGCACGATCAGCTCGCCGGGCAAGCTCTGCTTGCGAGGCGATCCTCACAGGCCCAGGGCCGACTTGAGGTCGCCCAGCCGGGAGAGGGCCTCCCAGGTGAACTCCTTGTCGCTTCGCCCGAAGTGCCCGTAGGCGGCCGTGCGCTGGAAGATGGGCCGGCGCAGCTTGAGGTCGCGGACGATGGCGGCGGGCCGCAGGTCGAACACCTCGGTGAGGGCGGCGCCGATGCGCGCCGGGTCGACCTCCTCGGTGCCGAACGTCTCGACCATCACCGACACCGGGCGGGCCACGCCGATGGCGTAGGCGACCTGGATCTCGCACCGGCGGGCCGCTCCCGAGGCCACGACGTGCTTGGCCGCCCACCGGGCGGCGTAGGCGGCCGAGCGGTCCACCTTGGTGGCGTCCTTGCCGGAGAAGGCGCCGCCGCCGTGGCGGGCGGAGCCCCCGTAGGTGTCGACGATGATCTTGCGGCCGGTCAGCCCCGTGTCGGCGTGGGGGCCGCCCAGCTCGAAGCGGCCGGTGGGGTTGGCCAGCACGCGGAAGCGATCGTGGGCCAGCTCGTCGGGCAGCATGGGGTGGATCACGTGCTCGATGAGGTCGGGCTTGAGCAGCGTCTCCAGGTCCAGGCCGGGCTGGTGCTGGGTGGAGATGAGCACCGTGTCGAGGCGCACCGGCCGGCCGTCCTCGTAGGTGACCGTCACCTGGGTCTTGCCGTCGGGGCGCAGGTAGGGCAGCACGCCCGCCTTGCGCACCTCCGAGAGGCGCTGGGCCAGCCGGTGCGCCAGCCAGATGGGCAGCGGCATGAGGTCCTCGGTCTCGTCGCACGCGTAGCCGAACATCATCCCCTGGTCGCCCGCCCCCTGGCTCTCCAGCGCCTCGTCGGCGTCCTCGGCCAGCCGCTGCTCGAGGGCCCGGTCGACGCCCTGGGCGATGTCGGGCGACTGGGGGTCGATGGAGGTGATGACGCCGCAGGTGTGCCCGTCGAAGCCGTACGACTCGCGGTCGTAGCCGATGCCGCACACCGTGTCCCGCACGATGCGGGGGATCTCGACGTAGGCCGAGGTGCTGATCTCCCCCGCCACCACCACCAGCCCGGTGGTCAGCAGGGTCTCGCACGCCACCCGCCCCATGGGGTCCTCGGCCAGGATGGCGTCGAGGATGGCGTCGGAGATCTGGTCCGCCATCTTGTCGGGGTGGCCCTCGGTGACGGACTCGGACGTGAACGTGGATCGGTTGGTCACGGAGCGCTCCTCGTGAGGAGGACGACGGCATCGACCACGGCGCGCGCCACCTCCCGCTTGTCGGACAGGCCAACAGTGTGCTCGCTCCCGTCGGCGCCGACCAGCACGACGGCGTTGGTGTCGGCGTCGAAGCCGGCCCCCGCCGCCGACACGTCGTTGGCCACGACCAGGTCGAGGCCCTTCTCCCGCAGCTTGCGGCGGGCGGAGGCGACCACGTCCGACGTCTCCGCCGCGAAGCCGACCAGCACCTGGCCCGGGCGCCGGGCCCGCCCCAGGGCGGCGAGGATGTCGGCCGTCGGCTCGAAGACGACCTCGGGCACCCCGTCGGCCTTGCGGAGCTTGTGGCGGGCGGGCGCCCGGGGGCGGAAGTCGGCCACCGCGGCGGCCATGATCACCACGTCGGCGCCCGCCGCCGCGCCCAGCACGGCGGCCTCCATCTCGGCCGCCGTCTCCACGGACACGACCTCCACGCCGGCCGCCGCCGGCCGGCCGGTGGTCGTCACCAGGGTGACGGCGGCGCCCCGGGCGGCGGCCTCGTCGGCCAGGGCGTGGCCCTGCTTGCCCGACGAGCGGTTGCCGACGAAGCGCACGGCGTCGATCGGCTCCCGGGTGCCGCCGGCGGTGACGAGGACGCGCCGCCCGGCCAGCTCGCCGCCGGCCGGGGCCAGCACGGCGGCCACCGCGGCCACGATGTCGGCCGGCTCGGCCAGCCGGCCCGGGCCCTCGTCGCCGCCGGCCAGGCGGCCCACCCCGGGCTCGACCACCCGCACGCCCCGCCGGCGCAGCACGGCGAGGTTGTCGACCGTCGCCGGGTGCTCCCACATCTCGGCGTGCATGGCCGGGCACACGACCACCGGCGCCCGGGTGGCGAGGAGGGTGGCGGTGAGCAGGTCGTCGGAGAGGCCGGCGGCATAGGCGCCCAGCAGCCGGGCGGTGGCGGGCGCCACGACCACCACGTCGGCCGCCCGGCCCAGGGTGGTGTGGGGGATGGGGTCGGCGTCGTCGAACAGCGAGGTGCGGGCCCGCTCGGAGGCCAGGGCCGAGAAGGTCACCTCGCCGACGAAGCGGGTCGCCCCCTCGGTGAGCACGGGCGACACCCGGGCGCCGGCGTCCACCAGCAGGCGGCACACCTCGACCGCCTTGTAGGCGGCGATCCCCCCGCACACCCCCAGCACCACCCGCCGCCCCCGCAGGGCGGTGGCGTGGGCGGGCGGCGCGATGTCAGCCCTCCTCGGGCGCCTCGCCCGGCTCCGGTCGCTTGTAGCGGATCTTGTCCGCCGCGATCTCCTCGAGGGCGATCGACAGCGGCTTGCGGGACACCGACGTCACCTGGGGCGGCACGATGGCGCCCAGGCCCTCGCCCAGCTGGTTGAAGTAGGAGTTGATCTGGCGCCCCCGGCGGGCGGAGAGGGTGACGAGGGTGAACTTGGAGTCCACCTTCTCGAGCAGGCTCTCGACGGGCGGGTCCATCATCGTCTGGCGGCGGCGCGGGGCCATGGGGTCTCTCCGTCTCAGCTGCGGCCGTGGGGCCGTCGGGAGTCGCGAAGTATACCGGCCAGCTCGGCCGTGGCCCGGTCGACGTCGTCGTTGACCACCACGTGGTCGGCCAGGCGCCGGCCCCAGGCCTCCTCGTCGCCGGCGATGGCGAGGCGGCTGGCGATGGCGTCCTCGGCGTCGCCCCTCGTCCGCATGCGGGCGGCCAGCTCCCCCCGGGAGGGCGGCACGACCAGCACCACCACGGCGTCGGGGTGGCGCCGGCGGACCTGGGCGGCGCCCTGCACGTCGATCTCCAGCACCACGTCGGAGCCGGGCGGCGGCTCGGGCCAGGGCGTGCCGTAGAGGTGGCCGTTGGCCGGCAGCTCGGCCCACTCCAGGAACCCGCCGTCGGCCACCCGCTTCTCGAACGTGGAGCGGTCGACGAAGGTGTACGCGTCGGGCGCCTCGCCCGGGCGGCGGGCCCGGGTCGTCCACGACCGGCTGAGCCACAGCCCCGGGACCTGCTCGCACAGTCGGGACACCAGGGTGCCCTTGCCCACGCCCCCGGGCCCGGAGACGACGAGGATCAGGGCTTCCCGAGCTCCTTGAGCAGGCGGTCGCGCTGCTGCGCTCCCAGCCCCTGGAGCCGCCGGGTGGGGCTGATGCCCACCGACTCCATGACCCGGCGGGCCTTCACCTTGCCCAGCCCGGGCAGCGACTCCAGCACGGCGACGACCTTGGTCTTGCCCACCACCTCGTCGCGGTCGGCCAGGCCGAACAGCTCGGAGAGGTTCAGCGAGCCCATCTTGAGCTTCTCCTTGAGCTCGGCTCGCTGGCGCCGGGCGGCAGCCGCCTTGTCCAGAGCGGCCTTGCTCGCCTCCGGGGAGAGTTCGGGGGGGAGCGCCACGCCGGGCACCCTAGCGCGGCGCCCCGGGCGCGTCGTCCGGCCGTTGCCGGCGCTCCAGGGACAGCGGCCCGACCACCTCGGCGGCCGCCCGGGCCCGGTCGGCGGCGGCGGTCACGGCCC
>JBKHXC010000051.1:0-4719 GCA_046566225.1 Acidimicrobiia bacterium | reverse complement strand
CAGATCCTCAAGGAGGAGGGGCCCCTCCAGCCCGACCGGGCGGCCGACGTGACGATCGACGTGGCCGCCGCCCTCGCCTTCGCCCACCGCAACGGGGTGGTGCACCGCGACGTCAAGCCCGGCAACGTGCTGCTGGACGCCAACGACCACGTCAAGGTCACCGACTTCGGCATCGCCCGGGCGGCCAACAGCACCGAGAACCTCACCCAGACCGGCGCGGTGATGGGCACCGCCACCTACTTCTCCCCCGAGCAGGCCCAGGGCTACGGCGTCGACCGGCGCAGCGACGTGTACTCGCTCGGCGTCGTGCTCTACGAGATGGTCACCGGCAGGCCCCCCTTCGCCGGCGACAACCCGCTCACCATCGCCTACAAGCACGTGCGCGAGGCCCCGGTGCCTCCCCGCCGGATCAACCCCGCCATCCCCGCCGCCTTCGAGGCCATCGTCCTCCAGGCCATGGCCAAGGACCCCGACGACCGCTACGCCACGGCCGACGAGCTGCGCGCCGACCTGGTGCGCTACCAGCAGGGCCGCCCGGTGATGGCCAACCCCGTCTACTACGCCGACCCCGAGCCCGAGCCCCAGGCCACCAGGGTGCAGCCCGCCTCGGGGGAGCACGCCACCGTGGTGAACCGGGCCGGGGTCATCCCGCCGCCGGTGCCGCCGCCCCCCGCCCAGCCCAACCGCACGGGGACCTACGTCGTCCTGCTCTTCGCCATGCTCGCCGCCCTGGTGGTGCTGCTGTTCCTCCTGGGCCGGACGCTGGGCATCTTCGGCGACGAGGGCACGACGGAGCCGGTCACCGTGCCCAACGTCAAGGGTCAGCAGGCGGACGACGCCGAGCGCATCCTCACCGGCCTGGGCTTCACCGTGACCCGCGAGGAGGAGGAGAACGAGGCCGAGGAGGGCGTCGTGTTCGACCAGGTGCCGGAGGGCGACACCCGCCTGGAGCGGGGCTCGACGGTCACCCTCAAGGTCAGCGCCGGCGCGCCGGCCATCGACGTCCCCAACCTGGTCAACAGCTCCGAGGAGGATGCCATCACCGCCCTGGAGCGCCTGGGGTTGCAGGCGGACACGGTGACCGAGCCCAGCCTCACCGTGTCGGCCGGTCAGGTGATCGCCCAGAGCCCCACGCCGGGCACGGCCGTCCCCAAGGGCTCCACCGTCCGCCTCACCGTGTCGTCGGGGCCGCCCAAGGTGGCGGTGCCCAACGTGATCGGCAAGGACGCCACCTCGGCGGGGGACGACATCATCAACGCCGGCCTGAGGATCCGCACCCAGCGCGAGCCGTCCCCCACCGTGGAGGAGGGCGACGTGATCCGCACCGAGCCGGGGCCGGGCACCGAGGTGGACCGCAACGCCACCGTGGTGCTGTTCGTGTCCACCGGCCCCGAGCCGACGACCACGACCACGACCTCCCCCCCCACCACGGCCACCACGTCGCCTCCGACCACCCCGGCGCCCACCACCTCGCCGACGACCACGACCACCACCGGCGCCGGCCCGCCGATCATCGGCTGACGGCCCGGGAGCCGTCCCGGGGCGGGCCCCCGGGCCGGCTCAGGCGGCGACGCCGGCGCGGCGGAGGAAGTTGGCGAGCAGGGGGCGGCCCTCGGCGGTGAGGATGGACTCGGGGTGGAACTGCACGCCCTCGATGGGCAGGGTGCGGTGGCGCAGGCCCATGACGACGCCGTCGGCCGTCTCGGCCGTCACCTCGAGGGAGGCGGGCAGGGTGGCCCGCTCGACGACCAGCGAGTGGTACCGCGTGGCCTCGAACGGGTCGGGGAGCCCGGCCATCACCCCGGCGCCGGTGTGGTGGACCATCGACGTCTTGCCGTGCATGACCTCCGGCGCCCGCACCACCCGGCCGCCGAAGACCTCGCCGATGCACTGGTGGCCCAGGCACACCCCCAGCAGCGGCGTGGCCGGGCCCAGGCGCTCGATGACGGCGTTGCTGATCCCGGCGTCGGCCGGCCGGCCCGGCCCGGGGCTGATCAGCACGGCGTCGGCGCCCACCGCGACCGCCTCCCCCACCGTGAGCGCGTCGTTGCGGAACACGACCGGCTCGGCGCCCAGCTCGCCCAGGTACTGCACGAGGTTGTAGACGAACGAGTCGTAGTTGTCGATGACCAGCACGCGCCCGCCCACGCCGCCACCCTACCGACGGGTCAGGCCTTGGGCCGGGCGTAGCTCAAGGTGGTCGCCCCCCGGTAGGCGGGCACCTCGATCTCGTCGTGGCGGGTCACCGTGAACCTCAGGCCGTAGGAGGAGGCGTCGTCGCGGAGCCGGCGCACCAGGGGGTCGGCGTCGAAACGGTCCCGCGTCGCGCCCACGGCGGCCGCCACGTAGGGCGGCGAGTGGACGGTGCCGTTGAGCAGCAGGGTGTTCCCCACGCACAGCACGGCGCTGGTCGACACCAACCGCTGGCCGTTGATGGCGATCGCGTCCGCCCCCGACCGCCACAGGGCGTTGACCACCGCCTGCACGTCCTGGGAGTGAATCACCAGGTCGTTGACGTTGCCCGTGGGAGCGCGGTCGAGCAGGGAGTCGTCGAGGATGACGCGGACACCCGGCCCCCGCATGGGCACCAGCCCGGCCGCCAGCCCCAGCTCGCCCAGCTGCCGCTCCCGCTCGGCCGACTCCGCCTCGCCGCCCGCCCGCCGGGTCCGCAGCTCCTCCACCTGGCGGCGCAGGACCTCCACCTGGCGGCGGAGGGCGGCGGTCGAGCCCTGCTGGCGCTCGATGAGGTCGGCCAGGCGGTACTCGCGGCTCAGCCGGGCCGAGGGGTCCGCCGGGCTGGTGCGTACCACCACCGCGGCCAGGAAGCCGAGGAGGACGCAGCCGACGACGAGGAGGAGCGGGGAGCGCCGCATGGTGCCGCTAGTAGTGTGCCCTCATGGCGAAGCCCGAGCGCAGTCGCCCCAAGGGGGGCGAGCCGCCCTCCAAGGGCGCGCGGCGCTCGGCGCCGGCCGCCCGCCCCACCACCGGCCGGGTCACGCCCAAGGGGTCGAACCGGTACACGCCGCCCGTCCCCAAGGAGATGAAGGTCAGCCCCCGGTGGGTGCCGGTGCTCATGTTCACGCTGCTGATCCTGGGCATGGTCGTCATCGTCGCCAACTACCTCGAGGTGCTGCCCGGCGACGCCAAGAACACCTACCTCTTCCTGGGACTGGGCCTGATCACCGCCGGGTTCATCACCGCCACCCGGTACCGGTAGCGCTACTCGAAGGCGGGGGCAACCTCCACCATCTCCTCCATGCAGTGGCGGGGTGGCGCCGGCTCCTCGTCGGGGGCGGCCGTCATCTTCAGCTCCATCCCGCAGCTGGGGCACCGGTAGCGCAGGTTGACCCGGCGCAGCTCGCCCGGCGGCGGGGGCCCGGGCGCCGGCCGGGCCAGGGCACGCAGGACGACCAGGCCGAGGCGGAGGATCACCAGGCACACGACGGCGGCCACCAGCAGCCGGATCATGCCCCGAGCGTAACCCGCCGACCCCGAGTAAATAGCTCACCGTTCCGGTGAGCTATTTACTCGGGGTGACGGTCGGCGGTGGCGGGGGCCGGTCGGCGCCCGCCGGCACCTCGAACCACACCCGCTTGCCGTCCACGGTGGGAAGCACCCCCCACGCCGAGGCCAGCGCCTCCACCAGCACGAGGCCCCGGCCGCCGACGTCGTCGAGGTCGGGCGAACGGCGGCGGGGCAGGGCACGCGACCCGTCCCCCACCTCGACGCGGAGCTCGTCGCCGTCGTAGCGGACGATGACGGTGAACGCCGAGCCGGCGTGACGCACGGCGTTGGTGGCCAGCTCGGAGGCCAGCAGCTCGACGTCGCCCTCCACCACCTCGGGCATGCGCCAGCTGCGCAGGACCCCGCCCAGGAACTGCCGGGTGGCGGGCACGCTGGCCGCCTCGGCCGGGAGGGCCATGCGGGCCTCGCGCGGGGCGATCGGCCGCCGGTGCCACAACCCGCCGTGGGGGTCGCCCACCGGGTAGCCGGGGAGGTCGAGCTGGTCGGCGGGGACGCCGGTGGCGGCCGCCAGCCGCTCCAGGGAGCTCTCCTTGGCCTCGGGCGGGACGCGGACGACGAGGATGGCGACGTCGTCGCGGGCCCGGCCGCCGGCGAAGTCGGTGGCACCGGCCAGCACCCGCTCGGCGATGACGTCGGCGGGCTGCCCGGCCGTCTCCAGGAGGGCGGCGGGGAGCCCCTCGTCGCCGAACTCCTCGCCCGCCGCGTTGCGCGACTCGGTGATCCCGTCGGTGCAGAACACCAGGGCGTCGCCGGGGCCGAGGCCGACCCGGTCGTCGGTGACGACCGCGGTGTCGAACATGCCCACCGGCGTGCCCGCCTGGCCCCGCAGGTCGATCCACCCGGCCCGGCGAACGACGATGGGGCGGGGGTGGCCGGCGTTGGCCAGCGTCACCCACGCCCCGCACACGTCCAGCTCGAGACGGGCGTACACGACGGTGCAGAACCGGTCGTCGGCGTCGAGGGGGGCGTCGGCCACCAGCCCGGCGTTGACCTCCTCGATCACGGCCGACGGCAGGGCGTGGTGGACCGCGGCCGCCCGCAGGGCGTAGCGGGTCAGGGCGGTGAGCGAGGCGGGGCCGGCGCCCCGGCCGCACACGTCGCCCACCGCCAGGCCCCAGGCGTTGGGCGCCAGGCGGAACACGTCGAAGAAGTCGCCGCCGACGAGCAGCTCGGTGTCGCCCGGCCGGTAGCGGG
>JBKHXC010000050.1:0-1567 GCA_046566225.1 Acidimicrobiia bacterium | reverse complement strand
GTCGGGGCCAGATCGGGCGAGTGGTAGATGGCGATCGGGTTCTCCCCGAAGCCCCGCGGCGGCTGCACGGTGACCAGCACGTGGCCCAGGTCGATGCCGGGGAAGACGAGCTCGCCGGTGGCAGCGTCGAGGTGCACCGAGCCGGGGGGCTCCCCCCACGCGGCCACCATGTCCCGGCGCGTGGCCTCGGGCAGGGTGGCGAACCAGGCCGCGTAGCGGCCGGCCGGCCATCGCCCCGGGGCCCGGGCCAGCTGGGTCTCGCTGAGCCAGTCCTGCTCGTAGGCGAACCCGTCGAGCAGCTCGGCCATGAGGGCGTCCCCGTCGGCCGGCACCCGCTCGACCCGGTAGCCCCGCCGGCGCAGCGACTCGAGCAGGGCCACCACGCTGGCGGGCGTGTCCAGGGCCACGGCGTTGCCGACCCGGCTGCGCCTGGTGGGGTAGGCCGAGAGCACGACGGCGATGCGGCGCTCGGCCACGGGGGTGCGGCGCAGCGAGGCCAGCCGCACGGCCAGCCCGGCCACCCGCTCCGCCCGGTCGGGCCGGGTGCGGTAGGCGGTGACGGGCGAGCCGAGCACGTCGGCGTCGTCCACCGTCTCCTTGAACGAGAACGGCACGGCGATGATGCGGCCGTCGAACTCGGGGATGGCGACCTGCATGGCCACGTCCACCGGCGCCAGGCCGGCGTCGGACGCCTCCCACGCCGCCGACGAGCTGGTGGCGGCCACCGCCTGGACCACGGGCACGCCGAGGGCGGCCAGGGCGCCGGCGTCCCACTCGTCGCCCCGGGTGGATCCCATGGCCAGCACGGTCGTGATCACGGCGTCCACCCCGCGCTCGCCCAGCAGCTCGAGGGCGCGGACCCTCCCGTCGCCGTCGGGGCGCAGCGAGTAGCACCACACGGGGACGGCGTTTGCGCCGGCCGCCTCCACGGCGGCGGCCAGGTCGGCCACGAAGGTGGTGTTCCCGGCCAGCAGGTGTGCCCGGTAGAACACGATGCCCACCGTGGGGCGGGAGGGGTCGAAGGAAGGCGCCGAGCCGCCGGGGCCGTCGAGCACGCCCTCGCCCGGCACCGGCCGGGGCGCGTCGAACCCGAAGCCGTGGCGCAGCACGGCGTCGGCCACGAAGCGGAGGAGGTGCTCGACGTTGTCCAGGCCGCCGTGGACGAGGTAGGCGAAGGCCTGGGCCAGCGTGCCGGCCGGCACCGTCGACAGCCCGGCCAACTCGGCGTCGGGCACCGCCTCCCCGCCGAACGCGAGCAGCGGGATCCCTCCCGCCACGCACCGGCGCCGCAGGTCGTCGAAGGGACGCTCCCACGCCCGGCGCCCCCCGAGGAGGCGGACCAGCACCGCCTCCACGCCCTCGAGCGGCGGCGGCCGGTCCAGGGCGGCGGGGTTGGCCGCCCGCACGGGTGGGAAGCCGGGGGGCAGTGCCTCCACGATGGAGCGCAGGGCCAGGATCTCGGTGTCGGCGTTGGTGAGGACGAGGATCACGGGGAGCCGCTTTCGACGAGGGAGAACAGGGCGGCGAGGTCGAGGTGGGCCTCGAGCAGGTCGGCCAGCCGGTCGAA
>JBKHXC010000049.1:0-24739 GCA_046566225.1 Acidimicrobiia bacterium | reverse complement strand
GGACGATCAGCCGGCTGATCGGGGCGTTGGGGGACGAGGCCAGGACCGGCACGCCCAGGTTGATAGACCGGCTGACCTCCTTGGCGTTGGGGAGGACGGCGGCGAAGCCCTGGGGGAACAGCCGGGTGACCTGGGCGACGTCGATGCCGACGTCGGTCTCCGCCTTGTTGAGCAGCAGCCTGATGTTGTCGCTCGGGATCTTCAGGCGCTCCAGGGCGCTCAGGAACACGCCCATGTTGCGCACGCTGGGAAGGTCCAGCGTGGCCATGGTGAACAGCGTGTCGGACAGGTCGAACGCCGCCAGGACGATCTCGTTGAGCGCCGACGGGGTGTCGACGACCACGTAGTCGAACCGGGCCCGGGCCGCCCGGATGACCTTTCCGACGTCCATCGGGTCGATGCGGTCCGCCTCGGCCGGGTCCTTGGGCGCCGCCAGCACGGCGATGCCCGACTCGTGGGTGACCATGTACTCCTCGATGTGCGCCTGGAGGTCGGCCTCGTCGGCGTCCTCCCGCTGGAGGGCGTCGGAGATGGTGAACCGGGGGCGCAGCCGCAGGGCGGTGGAGACCTCGCCGAACTGGAGGTCGAGGTCGATGATGCACGCCCGCTTGCCGCGGTAGTGGCTGAGCAGGAAGGCCAGGTTGGTGGCGATGAAGGTCTTGCCGCAGCCGCCGGTGGCCGACGACATGGTGAACACCCGGCCCGGCTCCCCGCGGGAGCCGCTGGCCGGCTCGGCGGCCGGGGCGGGCGGGTGGGCCGCCTTCTTGCCCACGATGTCGAGGACGCGGTTGAGGCTGTCCTTCAGGGCCTCGTCGTCGGCGGGCAGCTGGACCAGGTCGACGGCCCCCGTGCGCACGATGTCGCGCAGGGCGGCGTCGGGCCGGCGGCCGAAGGCCAGCACCACCTCCATGTCCGGCACCTCGTCGTGGATGACCTCGAGGCGGGCCAGCCCCGTGCGGGTGGCCAGGCCGGGCCCGGCCACCAGCACGTCGAAGGGGCCGTCGGCGCTGAGCACGTCGGCCACGGTCCCGACCCGGGATGCGGTGGTGACCTGGGGGCGCGGCCGGCGGTCCACCACCACCCGCTCGACCTGCTCGGCCAGCGCCCCGCTGCGGTCGAGCACCAGGATCCTGGGGCTCCTCATGGGCAGGCGCTCGCTCACGCGATGTTCTGCACGGTGCGGCCGGGGGTGGCGGGAAGGCGGGGGGCGCCCTCGGGCGTCAGCGACAGCCAGATGCCCTCGAAGGCGGCCAGGTAGACGACCTGCTCGGCGGCGCCCGGCTCCACGGCGAGCAGGTAGGTGGCGTTGCCGCCCTCGGCGCCGGCGGGCGGGCCGGTCACGGCCAGGACCTGGGCGTCGGCGATGATGAGCTTGGCGGCCGGCACGCCCTGGGCCGCCGAGTTGGGCTGGCGGTCCTTGAAGGTGCCGTAGACGTTGACCCGGTCGCCCACGCCGGCGTAGCCGGCCAGCCCGGCGATGGCCGGGACCTGCACCGCCACGCCCTCCTTGCCGCTGGGCACGGCGACGGTCGGGGCGGCGGCCGAGCCGGCGGGCGCCGCCGGAGCCGTCGCCACCCCGCCCTGGGGGGCGGCGGCGGTGACCTTGCCGTCGCCCGGGCCGCCGTCGTCGCGCACCAGCAGGAACGTGAGGGCCGCCCCGACGACGAACACGGCGGCGCCGACGGCGATGAGAGCGGTGGAGCGGTTGCGGGCCATGCGTCCTCCGACGGACTAGGGGACCTGTTGGTGGGCCAAGGGTTCTTTCGGCAGGCGAGGGGGCGGCCTGCATGGCGCCGGCGGGCCCTTTGCCGGTGGCCCGATCGTGCCGGTCACGGCCGGGCTGGTCACCCCCCGGACGGGCCACCGGGGACCACCCCGGCCAGGCGAATGAGCCGTTCGGGCTATGGAGGGCGCAGGGCGGTCGTGCCGATAGTCCCCCCGACAGGTCGGGGCGACAGGAGGTCGGTGTGGGCCGTCGACGGTGGAGCGGCGCCCGAGGGCGGCGGGGCCGGGGCGAGCGGGGCAGCGTGCTGGTGGAGTTCTCGCTGGTGTTCGCCCTCTTCGTGCTGGTGATCTACGCCCTCATCACCTTCGGGGTGATCCTGGCGGCCAAGAACAGCCTCACCCACGCCGCCGCCGAGGGCGCCCGGGCCGCGGTGGCGGTGGTGGACGACCCCATGACGCCCGACGACGAGCGGGTCGAGCGGGCCAAGGAGAAGGTGGGCCAGGCGCTCGACTGGTTCGGGGCCCGCTACGAGCCGGGGGACACGGCCGCGTCGGTGGGGGCCTGCGGCACCGCCCAGTGCATCACGGTCACCATCACCTACCCCTACGAGACCCGGCCCATCGTCCCGCCCGCCCCGGGCCTGGGCCTCGTCATCCCGTCCAACCTCACCTCGACGGCGGTCGTCGAGCTCACCGACTAGGAGCCTCCTCACGTGCGAAGGCTGCGGTTCCCCGGCGCCCGGCACGACCAGCGGGGGGTGGTGCTGGTGATGGCCGTCCCCGCCCTGGTCCTCGCCCTCACCGCCATGGCCCTGTCGGTCGACATCGGGCGCCAGGTGCTGGAGAAGCGCGACCTCCAGAAGGTGGCCGACCTGGCCGCCCTCGACGCGGCGCGCGACCTCGGTGCCGTGCAGGCGGCGGCCGAGGCCTCGGCGGCCCGCAACGGCTTCGATGCCGGCGCCCCCGGCCACTCCCTGGTGGCCGAGCGGGGGGCGGTGGACGCCAACCGGGCCTTCACCGTCGACCCGGCCGGCGACGCCGTGCGGGTGACGGTGTCGGCGGGCGTCGACTACATCTTCGCCCCCGGCTCCCGCACGGTGACGGCCCGGGGGGTGGCGCAGCGGCCGGGGTCCACCCCGCCGACCACGACGACCACCGTGCCGTCCGGCGACCCGGTGCCCGTCGCCGGGTTCACCCTGGGCTCAACCCTGGCGTCGGTCGACACCACCAAGGCGTCGCTGCTGAACGCGGTGCTGGGCGGGTGGATGAGCGGCACGGCCGACGTGGTCGGCTGGCAGGGCCTGGTCGACTCCCGGGTCACCGTCGACGAGCTGCGCGGCCAGCTCGAGCTGCTCGAGTCGGGCGTGCAGTTCGGCACCGTGGACCAGCTGCTGGCCGCCGACCTGACCCTGGCCCAGCTGGCCCGGGCCACCGCCAACGCCCTCGACGCCGCCGGCGACGCGAACGCCGCCCTCTACGCCGGACCGGCGGGGATCGTGGCCCAGGCCACCACCACCGCCACCTTCCGGCTGGGGGACCTGCTCACGGTGGCCGAGGGCTCGGGCGACGCCGCCCTGGCCACCGAGCTCAACGCCTGGGACCTGCTGGTCGGCAGCGCCATGGTCGCCAACGGCACCAACCTGGTGACGGTCCCCGACATCGGCCTCTCCATCCCCGGGCTGGGGGCGACGTCGCTCACCCTCAAGGTGATCGAGGCCAAGAGGACCTACGTCGGCCCGGCCGGAGGCAGCGTCAGCACCGCCCAGGTGGAAATGACCCTGACGCCCACCCTCGACCGGCCGCTGACGGTGGACGGCCTGACCGACGCGCGCCTGAGGGGCGCCTTCCCGTTCAGCCTGGCGGCGGCCGGGGCGGCGGGCACGCTGTCGTCGGTCACCTGCTCGGGCGGGGGCGAGGGGATCGGGGTCGCCGTCGACCTGAGGGCGTTCTCGGCCTCCACGGCGGCGGTCCTCGGCGTCGACGCCCAGGTCCTCGGCGCCTCCGTCCCGGTGGCCAGCGTGGCCACGAGCGGCGGCCTGTCGGCCACCGACCCCACGCCGGAGGACGTCGGCTTCGCCTACCCGGGCCAGTTCACCCCCACGTCCACCGGCCAGCGGGTCGGCTCGTCCCCCCTCGGGCTGGCCGGCGACTCCAGCTTCGACGCCACGGTGACGTCCCTCGGCGTCCTCGCCCTGCCCCTCGACCTGGGCGCGGTGGTGGCCGCCGACCTGAAGCTGGTGGTGGGCCTGCTCGACGACCACGTGATGTCCCACCTGCACCGCAACCTCGGGGTCAGCGTCGGGGTGGCCGACGTGGCCGCGCTCAAGGCCGCCTTCGACCACGGCTGCGCCAACCCGGTGCCCCCGCCGACCACCACGACCACGACCACGACGACCACCTCGACCACCTCGCCCCCGCCCGAGCTGGTGGGCTAGGTCCCCGGCCACAACCTTCGCCGCCTTCGCAACCGCAAGGTCCGTGGCCGCACGCGCCGCCGCAGGCGGCCTCTCCGGCTGCGGACACCGGAAAGGGCAGGGCGGAGGCGGCGCGAGCTCCGCTCGCCCGCCGGAGCACGATCCAACTCGACCGAACGGAGTGAGCGAAGCGAACGAATGACGTCGAAGCCCTACAGGGGCACGGAGGCGAGGAAGGCCTCCATGTCGCCGGCCCGGTACAGGTTGTGCATGGCCGGGTGCTGGGGCGACTTGCCGACGACCGTCCCGTCGCCGGCGGTGCCCCAGAACCCCTCGTAGGCCTGATCGGGGCGGTGGGGGTCGGGCACCCGGTGGTGCCGGCGGCGCACGACCACGCCGGCCGCCTGCCACGACGGGTCGTCGAGGAACAGCACCACCCGGGGCCGCATCAACGCCCGGCCCCAGGCCAGCCGTCCCTGGTCGTCGCCCACGTGGAGGAGCGAGGTGACGGCCAGGGCGTCGGCCGTGGAGGACCGGGGCCGGCCGGCGCCGACGAGGACGGTGGCCCACCGGCGTACCTCGGCCCAGAATCCGAGCGGGTCGGGGTAGAAGAAGCCGTGGTGGGGCTCGCCCAGGGCGGGGGCGTCGGCCGGCCACAGGACCAGCGGGTCGCGCCAGGTGGGGGGCTTGGTGGTGACCAGGAGCAGCCAGGCGTTGATCGCCCCGGGCGAGTGGTCCGGCCACCCCTCGGCCCGGCGCCGGAGCGAGCGGCGGGCCAGCCGCCCGAGGCCCCGGGCCGCCTCCTGTCGCTCCGCGGGGTCCGGCGAGTACAGGTCGGCGATGGCCCGATGATAAGGGGAGCGACGCCCGGCGCCCGACGGGTCGGCGGTCGTCCTGGTGCCGCGTAAGCGACACTACGGCGGGCTTGGCCCCTTGTCGGAGCATTCGTCTTCCTCTTTACCTTTGCGGCGCGCCCGACTAGTGTGCGGCGCCGGAAAGGGAGCACCTCGTCAGGCGGGACCGGAGCGCGGGTGGTAGGCGCGCGCCCCTCCGAGCGGGCCTCCGCGTCACCGAAGAGGGGAGTCAGGCTCGCCCATGCGCACAGGCCGGGACCGCCGACGAGCCGCCACCTTCCGCCGAGCGGCCGTCTGCGTGGTGGCCGCCCTCGTGGCCGGCGGCCCCGTGCTGCCGACGGTGGCCACCGCCGGCCCGGCGTACACGGTGGTCCGCGCCGCTCGAGCCCAGGCCGGGCTGCCCCCGCTGGCCGAGCACGGCGGACTCGACGGCGTGGCGGCGCGCCACGCCGCCACCATGGCGGCCCAGGGATCGCTCCACCACCTCCCGGGGCTGGCCGACGCCGTGGCCCGGGTGGTCCCCGACTGGACCCGGGTGGGGCAGAACGTGGGGGTGGGCCCGTCGGTCGACGCCGTCGAGTCCGGGCTCCTGGCGTCCCCCCAGCACCGGGCGAACATCCTGGGCGACTTCACCCTCATCGGGACCGGGGCCGCCACCGGCGGCGACGGGCGGGTCTGGGTGGCGCAGATGTTCGCCAAGACGGCCGCGGCGCCGGCTCCGGCCCCGGCGGCGGCCGCGCCGTCCCCGGTCACGGCGGCCCCCGCACCGGCGGCCGCACCGCCTCCGCCGCCGGTGCGCGCCTCCCGGGCCGCCCCCGCCCGCCCCTGCGGCCCGCCCCCGCCCCCCGCCCGGCGCCGGTGCGGCCCCCGCCGGCGGCGGATCCCGGGCCCGGTGTGGCCACCCGGGGGATCGTGGCCGCCGCCTCGGCCACGACGCGCCGGTGGCGGCTCTCCACCAGGAGGGGCTACTGGCTGGCCGGCGCCGACGGCGGCGTGTTCGCCTACGGCCGGGTCCCGTCGTTCCCCTCGCTGGCCGACCGGGCGCTGAGCGCGCCGGTCGTGACCCTGGCACCGCTCAGGAGCGGCAGGGGCTACTGGCTGGCGTCGGCCGACGGCGGGGTGTTCGCCTTCGGGGCGGCGCCCTACCTGGACTCCGCCGCCGGCCGGCCGCTCGGCGCCCCCGTCGTCTCCATGGCCGCCACGCCGGGCGACGACGGGTACTGGCTGGTGGCGGCCGACGGTGCCGTCTTCGCCTTCGGCGCCGCCGGCTACCACGGCGGCCTGAGCGGGGGGGGGCCGCGGGCCCGGGTGGTGGACATGGCGCCCACGCCGTTGGGCCTGGGCTACTGGCTGGTGGCGGCCGACGGGGCCGTCTACGCCTTCGGCGACGCCGGCTACCACGGCGGCCTCGGCGGCCAGCCGGTGGCGGCCCCGGTGGTCGCCATCGAGCCGACCCCGACCGGCGACGGCTACCTGCTGGTGTCGGCCGACGGCGGCGTGTTCGCCTTCGGCGACGCCCACTTCGCCGGGTCCATGGCCGGCCGCGACCTCAACGCGCCGATCGCCGCCGTCGACGTCACCGCCAGCGGGCGCGGCTACCGGCTGGTGTCGTCCGACGGCGGGGTGTTCGCCTTCGGCGACGCGCGCTTCGCCGGCGGGGTGGCCGGCCTGCCGCTCAACCCCTGGTCCCCCCACCGCCCCTGACCGCCCGGTCGGGCCGTCGCGCCGGCGCCGCCGGCTGTAGGAGACTTCCCGGCCATGCAGATCCCGTTCCGGTCGTCGGAGGGCACGACCCTGGGCGTCGAGATGGAGCTCGAGGTGGTGGACGGCACCACCCGGGAGCTGCACGGGGCGGCCTCGGAGCTGCTCGCCGCCATGGGCCGGGGCCGTCCCGACGGGGTGCACCCCAAGGCCAAGCACGAGCTGCTGGAGTCGACCGTGGAGATCATCACCGGCATCTGCTCCACGGTGGCCGAGGCGCGGGCCGACCTCCAGGCCACCCTCGACGAGCTGCGGGCGGAGACCGATCGACGGGGCCTGGAGCTGCTGTGCGCGGGGAGCCACCCCTTCTCGCGCTGGGACGAGCAGCGGATCAGCCCCGACCCCCGCTACCACCGGCTGGTGGAGGAGATGCAGTGGCCGGCGCGGCGGCTCCAGATCTTCGGCATCCACGTCCACGTCGGCGTGCGATCGGGGGAGAGGGCGGTGGCCATCGCCAACGCCCTGACCGCCTACATCCCCCACTTCCTCGCCGTCTCGGCGTCCAGCCCGTTCTGGCTGGGGGCCGACACCGGGCTGGCGTCGGCCCGCTCCAAGGTCTTCGAGGGCCTTCCGACGGCCGGCATCCCCCACCAGCTCGCGGACTGGGGGGAGTTCGAGGCGTTCATGTCCACCCTCGTGTCGGCCCGGGCCATCAGCTCCATCCGGGAGGTGTGGTGGGACATCCGCCCGCACCCCGACTTCGGCACCGTGGAGCTGCGGATCTGCGACGGCACGCCCACCATGTCGGAGCTGGCGGCGGTGGCGGCCATGAGCCACTCCCTGGTGGAGTGGATGAACGGCGTGTACGACCGCGAGGGCCGGCTGCCGGCGGCCCGTGACTGGATCGTGCGGGCCAACAAGTGGCGGGCGGCGCGCCACGGCGTGGACGCCGAGATCATCGTCGACGACGAGGGCCACCTGGTTCCGCTGCGGGAGGCGGTGGGCGACCTCGTCGGCCGCCTCCGGCCGGTGGCGGCGCGCCTGGGCTGCGAGGCGGAGCTGGGCCACCTGCTGCCCATGGTGGAGCGGCCCAGCTACTCCCGCCAGCGGGAGGTGGTGGCCGGTGGCGGCGACCTGGTGGACGTCGTCGACAGCCTGGTGGGCGAGCTGCGCACCGACCGGGCGTGGTCGCCGCCGGCCCGGTGCGCCGGCCCCGGCGGCGTCTCCTAGCCTCGTCGCCGTGGTGGCGGCCGAGGACGCGGCAGCAGCGGCTGGCGGCGACGAGGGCGTGACCGCCGTGCTCTACGGGATGTTCACCTCCTTCACCGAGGCGCTCGACGGCCTCGACCGCCGGCGGGGGTCGATGGAGGAGGCACTGGGGCGCCTGGCCGGCAGGGGCGGCGAGGGGGATGCGCCGGGTGGCGAGCTCGCCGGCGCCCGGCGCGGCGGCGCCGTCGAGGCCGTCCGGGAGGCCGTGGCCGGGGCCCTGGGGGACCACCAGGCGGCGGGGGAGGCGGTCCGGGCGCGGATCGAGGCCGTCGAGGGGCGCCTGGGCGGCGTCGAGGCGGCCGTGGCCGAGGTGGCGACCACCCTCGCCGGCCGGGCCGAGGGGCTGGAGGCACGCCTCGCCGCGCTGGCCGGCGCCGTCGAGGACCTGCGCCGGCTCCTGGCCGTCCCCGCCGAGGAGACGTCGCACTCGCTCGGGCGGCGGGCGGGCGAGGCGGGCCGCCGCCTGGTGAGCGACCTGGGCCGGCGGGCTCGGCAGGGGCCGGGGGGGAGCCCGCCGCCGTAGCCGCCCGCCGGTGCAGCGCTTCTCGTCCCGGCGAACGCCTCTTCGGTCGCCAGGACGGAAGAGAAGGGGCTGGTGACCCGCCTGCGAACCTTTCGCCGCGTTCCCAGCGCTGGAGCGCCCGGGAGCGGGCGACCCTCAGGGCGGGCGGCGCTGGCCGTGCCGGCGCGGTGGTGGCAGGCTTCCAGGCATGGACCTCGACGAGGCTCGTGCCTTCCTCCGGGACCACCACCGGGGCGTGCTGGTGACCCGGCGGGCCGACGGGCAGCCCCAGTTGTCGCCGGTGCTGGCCGCCCTCGACGGCGACGGCAGGGTGGCCATCAGCACCCGGGAGACGGCGATCAAGGCCAGGAACGCCCGGCGCGATCCCCGGGTGTCGCTGTGCGTGCTCTCGGACGGCTTCTTCGGGCCGTGGGTGCAGGTGGACGGGCAGGCCCGGATCGAGTCGCTGCCCGGCGCCATGGACGGCCTCGTCGACCAGTACCGGCGGGTGGCGGGGGAGCACCCCGACTGGGCCGAGTTCCGCGCCGCCATGGAGGCCGAGCGGCGGGTCGTCCTGCGCATCGAGCTGGAGCGGGCCGGGCCCGACCGGAGTGGATGAGGGCGGCCGCCACGGCCCGGCGCATCCCGCCGGCCCCGCCGGGGTACAGGTAGCGGCGATGGGAACGGCGGAGGTGTCGGTGACGAGCCGCGTGCTGGGGGGGCGCTACCGGCTGGGCCCCCTCCTCGGGCGGGGCGGCATGGCCGAGGTGTACGAGGGCCACGACGAGCGCCTCGACCGGCCCGTGGCCGTCAAGGTGCTGCGGGCCGAGATGGCCGCCGACCCCGGCGTCCGGGAGCGCTTCGAGGTCGAGGGGCGCTCCGCCGCCCGCCTGGCCCACCCCAACGTGGTGGCCGTGTTCGACACCGGCGAGGAGCAGGGCACGCCGTACCTGGTGATGGAGCGGCTGCCGGGCGACACGCTGGCCGACCGCATGGCCGAGGGGCCCGTCGACCAGGAGTGGCTGCGGGCCGTGGCCGCCGACGTGCTCGCCGCCCTGGGGGCGGCCCACGCCGCCGGGCTGGTCCATCGCGACGTCAAGCCCGGCAACATCCTCATGGCGGCCGACGGCCGGGCCAAGGTCGCCGACTTCGGCATCGCCAAGAGCCTGGAGGTGGCGGGCGACCTCACCGGCACCGGGCTCCTGGTGGGGACCCCCGCCTACCTGGCGCCCGAGCGCCTCGACGGCCGGCCGGCGACCGAGCGCTCGGACCTGTACTCGCTGGGCGTCGTGCTCTACGAGGCCCTCGCCGGCGCCAAGCCCTTCACCGCCGAGACCCCCCTCGCCATGGCCGGCGCCGTGCTGAACGACGTGCCGCCGCCGCTGGCCGAGCTGCGCCCCGATGTCGAACCCGGCCTGGCCGCCGCCGTCGAGAGCGCCATGGCCCGCGACCCGGCGGCGCGCCCGGAGTCGGCCCGGGCCATGGCCCGCCTGCTCGATGCCGGGCGCGAGCCGGCGGACGCCACCGTCCCGCTGGCGGTGGGCCGCTCGCCCGGGGTCGGCCCCGACCCCACCCTCGTGGGCCAGCCCGGCGTGGCGCCGCCAGCCGCCGGCGGTCGACCGGGCCCCGTGCCCGCCGGGCGCCCGGCGCTCCCCCGTCCGGGCCGGCGCCTCGCCGTGGTGGCGGCCTGCGCCCTCCTGGCCGTGCTGGTCCTCGTCGGGCTGGCCGCCGGCGGGCGGGGCGGCAGCTCGGCCGACGTCGCCCTGGCCGAGGCCATCCGCGACCTGGCCGGGAGGGTGGAGCACGGCGACGGTCCCATGGGGCCGGAGGCGGCTGACCGCCTCGAGACGGTGGCCGACCACGTCGAGGCGGGCGGCGGCGCGGGCGAGGCCAGCGCCCTCCTGGGCGACGCCGCCCGGTGGGCGTCCGAGGGCCGCCTGTCGGGCGCCGCCTGGACGGAGATGGCCTCGCTGCTCGCCCGCATCGACGGCGTCAACCCGTCGCTGGCGACCACGACCACCACGACCACGGCGCCGCCGACCACCCCGCCCCCCGTCGTCACCGACGAGGAGGAGGACAAGGACGACGAGGAGGAGGAGGAGGAAGGGCGGGGCCGCAAGAAGGGCAGGGGACGGGACTGAGCGGTCCCGGCCTCCGGCCCGGGGGACCGGCACCGCCCCCGCTGGGGGCGGTGGAGGCGCTGGAGCGCATCGCCGAGCTGCTCGAGCGCATGCGCGAGCCCACCTACCGCGTCCGCGCCTTCCGCACGGCTGCCGCCCCGGTGAAGGGCATGGCGGCCGGGGACCTGGAGCAGCTGGCCGCCGCCGGCCGGCTGCGCACCCTCCCGGGGGTGGGCGAGAAGACCGAGCGGGTGATCGCCCAGGCGCTGGCCGGCGAGGTGCCGTCGTACCTGGCCAGGCTGGAGGGGCAGCTCCCCGACACCACCGGCGGGCCGGGGGCCGCCCTGCGGGCCGCCCTGCGGGGCGACTGCCACACCCACTCCGACTGGTCCGACGGCGGGAGCCCCGTCGACGAGATGGCCCGGGCGGCGCGGGACCTGGGCCACGAGTACATCGTCCTGACCGACCACTCGCCCCGCCTCACGGTCGCCAACGGGCTGTCCGCCGAGCGGCTGCGCCGCCAGCTCGACGTGGTGGCGGCCCTCAACGAGGAGCTGGCGCCGTTCCGGGTCCTCACCGGCATCGAGGTGGACATCAACGAGGACGGCTCGCTGGACCAGGAGCCCGAGCTCCTCGCCCGCCTCGACGTGGTGGTGGGCAGCGTCCACTCCAAGCTGCGGATGGAGGCGCCGCTGATGACGGCCCGCATGGTCAAGGCACTGGCCGACCCCCACCTCGACATCCTGGGCCACTGCACGGGGCGCATCGTGGTCGGGCGGGGCCGGCCGGAGTCCAGCTTCGACGCCGCCGCCGTGTTCGCGGCGGCCGCCGCCCACGACAAGGCGGTCGAGATCAACAGCCGGCCCGAGCGGCTCGACCCTCCCCGCCGCCTGCTCCGCCAGGCGGTGGAGGCGGGATGCCGCTTCGCCATCGACACCGACGCCCACGCCCCCGGCCAGCTCCACTGGCAGCCCTACGGCTGCGCCCGCGCCGCCGAGTGCGGGGTCGACGCCGGCCGGGTGGTGAACTCGTGGCCGGCCGACGACCTGGTGGCGTGGGCCGCCGGCCACGAATGACCGCGCAGCGCCCGTGGGTACGATGCCGGCGATGGACGCATCGGGCATCGGGCGCGTGCTGCTCGTCGTGGCCCTGGTGGCCGGCGTCGCCGGGGCGCTGCTGCTGATCGCCTCCGCCCTGGGCCTCGGCCGGCTCCCGGGCGACTTCTCGTTCGGGCGCGGGAACCTGCGCGTCTACGTGCCCCTGGCCACGAGCATCCTGGTGTCGGTCGTGGCGACCGTCGTCCTCAACCTCCTGTTCCGCCGGTGAGGGACGGCGAGCGAACGACGTGAGGTACTTCACCTGCAGCCCCTGAGCGGCGCCACCGAGCGCTTCGCCGAGCTGGTACGGCGCCCGGAGGCCGAGATCCCCCTGGACGAGGCGGCGCTGCTCATCGCCGCCCACGCCTACCCCGGCCTCGACGTGGCCGCCCAGCAGCGGCGGATCGACGACCTGGCCGACGGGTGCCCCGAGCCGACCTTCGAGTCCCTGCGCCGCCACCTGTTCGACGAGCTGGGCTTCGGGGGGGACGCCCGCCACTACCGCGACCCCCGCAGCTCGTTCCTGAACGAGGTGATGGACCGCCGGGCGGGCATCCCCATCTCGCTGTCGGTGCTCACCATGGAGGTCGGCCGCCGGCTGGGGCTGGCGCTCGTCGGCGTCGGCATGCCGGGGCACTTCCTCGTCCGCCACCAGGACGGCGGGGAGATCCTCGACCCCTTCGGGGGCGGGCGCACGCTGGACGCCGACGACTGCGGGAAGCTGTTCCGCAACGTCCACGGTCCCGGGCCCGCCTTCGCGCCCGGGATGCTCGCCACCGCCGGGCACCGGGCCATCCTCGTGCGCATGCTCGCCAACCTGCGCCTGGTCTACCTGGCGGCCGGCGACGCCCCGGCGTCGGGGTGGGTGGACCGGCTGCGGGCCACGGTGCCGGCGGAGACGGCCGCCGACCGGGCCGACGTGGCCCGGGCCCTGGCGTCGCTCGGGCGCTTCGTCGAGGCGGCCGACGTCCTCGACGACCTGGCGGGGTCGGTGCCGGCACCGGGCGCCGACCGGGCCCGGTCCCGAGCCGCCTCGCTGCGCGCCCTGCTGAACTGACCGGCTGGGCCGGCCCGCCGGCCGGCCGCCGCCCTCAGGTGGCGGTGCCCGGCGGCGCCTTGCCGGCCGCCTCCCAGTACCGGTCGCGCAGGAGCCGCTTGTAGAGCTTGCCGGTGGGGTGGCGGGGCAGGTCGGCGGCGAAGTCCACCGACTTCGGGCACTTGTACGCCGCCAGGTGCCGGCGGCACCAGGCGATGAGGTCGGACTCCAGCTCCGGCCCGGCGCGGGCCGGGTCGGCGGGCTGGACGACGGCCTTGACCTGCTCGCCCAGGTCGTCGTCGGGGATGCCGAACACGGCGGCGTCCACCACCTCCGGGTGGGTGACGAGCACGTCCTCCGCCTCCTGGGGGTAGACGTTCACGCCGCCCGAGATGATGGTGTAGGCGGCCCGGTCGGTGAGGTACAGGTAGCCGTCCTCGTCCAGGTAGCCGACGTCGCCCAGGGTCGTGCGGCCCTGGGCGTCGCGGGCGGTGCGGGTCTTGTCGGGGTCGTTGTGGTACTCGAAGTCGGGGCCTCCGGCGAAGTACACGGTGCCCACCTGCCCGGGCGGGAGCTCCTCGCCGTCGGGGCCCAGGATGTGGACGGTGGGGCCCCCGAGGGAGCGGCCGACCGTCCCCCGGTGGGCCAGCCACTCCTCGGAGTTGCACGCCACGAAGCCGTTGGCCTCGGTGCCGGCGTAGTACTCGTGCACGATGGGCCCCCACCAGTCGATGACCGCCTCCTTGACGGCCGGGGGGCAGGGGGCGGCGCCGTGGATGCAGTACCGGAGGCTGGACAGGTCGTGGCGGGAGCGCTCGCCGGGCGGCAGCTTGGTCAGCCGCACCAGCATGGTCGGCACCACCAGGGTGTGGGTGACGCGGTGGCGCTCGACCAGGGCCAGGAGCTCGACGGGGTCGAACTGCTCCATGACCACCGCGGTGCCGCCGACGCGGTGGACGGCCATGGTGAACCACAGCGGCGCGGCGTGGTACAGCGGCGCCGGGCACAGGAACACCATGCCGGGGCCGTAGCCGTAGAGCATGGTGCCCAGCCCCAGCACCGAGTCGAAGCCCTTGGTGCCGAGGGGCACCCGACCCAGCGGCTTCTTCACGCCCTTGGGGCGCCCCGTGGTCCCCGACGAGTAGAGCATGGAGCGCCCCTCCAGGGGCTCGGGCAGGGGGTCGGGCGCCTCGGCGCCCACCACCTCCTCGTAGGGCTCGAAGCCGTCGACCACGCCGCCGGCCATCAGCCGGGTGTGCAGCCGCGGCAGCCGGTCGACCACCTCGGCGGCCACCTCACGGCAGTGGTAGGACGTGACCAGCGCCCGCGCGCCGCAGTCGTCGAGGATGTAGGCCGCCTCCCCGGCGGTCAGGCGCGAGCTCATCGGCGTGTAGTAGAGGCCCGAGCGCTGGGGCGCCCACGCCGCCTCCAGGTAGGTGGCGTTGTTCTCCATCCACAGCGCCATGGAGTCGCCCGGTGCGAGGCCCCGCCGGCGCAGGAGGTTGGCCAGGCGGTTGGCGCCGGCGTCCAGCTGGGCGTAGGAGAGCGTCGTGCCGGCGCCGGCCATCACGATCGCCGGCCGGTCGGGGTCGGTGGCGGCGTGGGCACCGGGGTGCATGGCCGGACTGTATTCCCCGGGCGGCCGGCTTCGACCTCATTCGTTCGCTTCGCTCACTCCATTCGGTCGAGTTGGATCGTGCTCCGGCGGGCGAGCAGAGCTCGCGCCGCCTCCGCCCTGTCCCCTGTCGATGTCCGCAGCCGGAGAGGCCGCCTGCGGCGGCGCGAGCGGCCACGGACCCTGCCGCTGCGAACGCGAGGAACGCTTGTGGCGAGGGCGCTAGGCCGCGCCGGCCAGGCGCTCCAGCAGCTCGGCCCGGTCGGGGCCGAGGGGGGGCGGCGGCGGGCGTTCGGCCCTGGCCTGCCAGGTGGCCATGACCCGCATCACCACCTCGGGGCTGCGCATGATGGCGTCGGGTTGGTCGAGCAGGTTGAAGGTGCGGATGAAGGCCCGCCACACGAGCGGGTCCACGCCGGCGGCGGGGAGCAACCCGTGGCGCATGAGCGAGCCGACGCCCACCTCCTCGTCGGCGTCGCCGTCGGTGCGGGCCAGCCGGTCGTGGCGGTCCTGGGCCACCGAGGCGCCGTACCACGGCTCGATGGCCCCCCGGGTCGCCGCCGCGAAGGCGACCGCCGCCTCGCCCGGGTCGTCGCCGGCCTCGGCCAGGGTGTCGGCCAGGAGCACGGCGTGGGCCAGCGCCAGCGCGCACCCCCGGCCGTAGAGGGGGTTGGTGCAGATCGACGCGTCGCCCACCGCGTAGACGCCGGTGGCGATCGGGCGGCCGGCGGCCACGAACCGGCGCTTGCGGTTGACCAGCCCGCCCATCACCTCGACGTCGGTGAGGGGCTCGCACCGGCCCGGCTCCACCCAGGCCCGGGTGGCGGGCAGCTCGGCGGCCACCGCGGTGAACGGGCCGGGGCGGAGGAGGCGGCGAACCTCGGCATCGTCGGCGTGGACGCCGTAGGTGATCGAAAGGGTGCCGTTGTCGCCGGGGAACACGGCGTACTTGAGGTAGCCGAGGTCGCCGACCACCAGCCCGTGCGCCGCCGCGTCGTAGCCGCCGACCACCCGGTAGAAGCGGGACGAGTACACGATCCCGGTGTCCTGCTCCGACTCGGGGACCGGGTCGGCGCCCAGCCGGGCCAGCCAGCGGGGGAGTCGGGACCGGCGGCCGGCGGCGTCCACCACGGCGTCGGAGCGCAGCACGGCGCCGCCGGCCAGGGCCACGCCGGCCACCCGGGGGACGCCGCCGGCCACGCCGCCGGCCACCAGCCCGGCCACCTCGCCGGGGACGATGGTGACGCCCTCGGCGGCCGCCGCCGAGCGGCGCAGGACCCACTCGAAGGTGGTGCGCCGGCAGGCCAGGCCGACCAGGTCCTCGTCGCCCGGCTCCGGCGCCAGCGGGCGGAGGGCGGGCGGCGGGTGGCGGGTGAAGTCGATCTCGGCGACCCCGGCGTCGAGCAGGTCGGCCAGGACGTCGGGGAACCGGTCCCGCAGCAGGTTGCGCAGCCGGGCCAGGAAGGCGTGGGAGTGGCGGGTCTGGGGCGCGCCCCGCCGCCGCCAGTGCTCGAAGGCGTCGTCGGGCGAGCGGGCCGGGGGGACGGCGTCCCGCTCCACGACGGTGACCCGGTGCCCGGCCCGGGACAGGGCCAGGGCGCTCCCCAGGCCGCCCACGCCCGCCCCCACCACGACCACCTCGGCCACGTCTGCCAACGTAGGCCGTGCGCGTGCGGCAGGTGGAGGCGGCGGCCACCCACGACCTGCGCCGGCGGGCCCTGCGCGACCACCTGGCCGACCCGGCCGTTGAGTACCCCGACGACGACCGTCCCGAGACGGTGCACCTGGCCGTGGAGGACGACGGCGGCGCGGTGGTCGCCATCGCCACCACCTTCCCCGAGCCCACGCCCCACCGGCCCGGCGCCCGGGCCGCCCGGCTGCGGGGCATGGCCGTGGACCCGGCGCGGCGGGGTGGGGGCGTCGGGGCCGTCCTCCTCGCCGCCGTGGTCGACCGGGCCCGGGCGGACGGCTTCGAGGTGCTGTGGGCCAACGCCCGCGACAGCGCCCTGGGGTTCTACGCCCGCCACGGCTGGCAGGTGGTGGGGGACGGGTTCGAGTCGATCGGCCTGCCCCACCACGTGGTGCTGGTCGACCTGTGAACAGATCGACTCGGACCCAGAGGTTCCGAGTCGAGTTGGCGGTGCTCCGGCCGGGCGGCGAAGCCGCCGGCCTCCGCCCTGTCCTGCCGGCCGGCAGCCGGGGGGGCCGCCTTCGGCGGCGGGGAGCGGCCGCCGACGCTTCTCGTCGTTCGCTGGTCGGCCCGCCCGGGGCGGGCCCGTCGCCTACAGGGCGGCGATGGAGCGCAGGGGCGCCCGGGGGCCGAAGCGGGGGGCGCCGGCGCCGCCGGCCACCACCAGGCGCACGACGCGGCCCCGGTGGCCGCCGAAGGGCTCCAGCAGCTCCGGCATGCGGGCGTCGTCGCCCCGGGGCTCGCCGGCCAGGGCCCAGGCGACCTGGTGGGGCAGGTGGTAGTCGCCGACGGGCACGGCGTCGGCGTCGCCGAGGGCGACCAGGGCCACCTCGGCGGCGGTCCACGGCCCGACGCCGGGCCGGGCGCACAGCCGCCTCCGGGCCTCGGCGGGGGCCAGCCCGGCCAGGCGCTCCAGGGCGGGGGCGACGGCGGCGGCCCGCCGCACGGTCTCGGCCCGCCGGCGCTCGACCCCCCACCGGTGGTAGGCGTAGGAGGGCAGGGCCGCCAGCCGGTCCGGCTCGGGGGGCACCAGCAGGCCGGCGTCGCCGGCCGGGCCGGGCGCCCGCTCGCCCACGGCGCGGACCAGGGCCACGAACGCCCGCCGGGCCTCGACGCCGGGGACCTTCTGCTCGAGCACGGCGGGGACCAGCGCCTCCAGCACCGCCGCCGTGCGGGGGATGCGCAGGCCGGCCAGCCGCCGGGCCAGGGCGGCGACCACCGGGTGCCGGCCGGGCTGGAAGCCGGCCCGGTCGTCGCCGGCGCCCACCAGGTCGGCCACGGCGTCGAGGGCCGGGCCGGCGCCCGGCCCCCACGCCCGGCCCCGCACGCCGCCGCCGGCCGGGGCGAGGTGCACGGTGGCCGGGCCGTGGGCGGTGCGGGTGGCCCGCCACACGCCGTCGGGGCCGAAGCGGGTGGTGGGGTCCAGGGCGCCGTGGCGCAGGGGCGCCAGCGTGCGCCGCAGGTCGAGCGGTCCGGCCACGGCCACGGTGCGCTCCAGGACCGGCACGTGCGCATGGTAGGGGTGGCCGAATCCTCCGGACCGGCCGGCGGCGGCGTGGCAGGCTGCCGGCGATGCCGACGCTGTCCGAGGACCTCCAGTTCCGGGGCCTGGTCCACCAGGTGACCGACCCGGCCGTGCCCGCCCTGCTCGACGGGGGGCCCGTCACCGCCTACGCCGGCTTCGACCCGTCGGCGCCCAGCCTCCAGCTCGGCAACCTGGTCGGCGTCCTCAACCTGGTGCGGCTCCTGCGGGCCGGCCACCGCCCCATCGCCCTGGCCGGCGGGGGCACCGGCATGGTGGGCGACCCCAGCGGCAAGGAGGAGGAGCGCGCCCTGCTGGGCGCCGACGCCCTGGAGGCCAACGTGGCCGCCATCCGCTCCCAGCTCGAGCGCTTCTTGGACTTCGACGCCGGGGCCCTGCTGGTCGACAACGGCGAGTGGCTGTGGCAGGTGGGCCTGCTGGAGTTCCTGCGCGACGTGGGCAAGCACTTCACCGTCAACGCCATGATCGCCCGGGAGTCGGTCAGGGCCCGGCTGGAGGGCCGGGAGCAGGGCATCTCCTACACCGAGTTCAGCTACATGCTCCTCCAGGCCTACGACTACCTCCGCCTCTTCGACCTCCACGGCTGCCGCCTCCAGCTGGGCGGCAGCGACCAGTGGGGCAACATCGTGTCCGGCGTGGAGCTGATCCGCCGCGTCCGGGGGGCCGAGGCCTACGGGCTCACCACGCCGCTGCTGGTCGACGAGCACGGGCGCAAGCTGGGGAAGACGGAGACGGGCACCATCTGGCTCGACGCCGGCCGCACCAGCCCCTACCGGCTCTTCCAGTACCTGCTCAACACGCCCGACGACCGGGTGGGCGCCTACCTGCGGGCCCTCACCCTGCTGCCCGGCGAGCGCATCGAGGAGCTGGACCGGGCCACCGCCGACCACCCCGAGCGCCGCGACGGCCAGCGGGCGCTGGCCCGCGAGGTCGTCACCCTGGTGCACGGGGCGGGGGAGGCCGCCGCCGCCGAGCGGGCGGGGCGGGCCCTGTTCGGCGAGGAGGTGGCCGAGCTCGACGAGGCCACCCTCCTCGCCGTGTTCGCCGAGGCGCCGTCCACCGTGCTGCCCCGCTCGGCCCTGGAGGGCGACGGCGTGCTCCTGGTGGAGGCGCTGGCCGACTGCGGCCTGAGCCCGTCGCGGTCGGCCGCCCGCAAGGCGGTCGAGCAGGGCGGGGCCTACGTCAACAACCGGCGGGCCACCGGGCTGGACCGCCGGCTGACCGGCGCCGACCTCCTCCACGACCGCTACGTGGTGCTGCGGCGGGGCCGGCGCGACCACCACCTCCTGCGCCTGGGCTGAAGGGCTACGGCGTGGTGACCCGGCAGTTGGCCTGCTGGCCCTGGGTGAAGTACGTGAACCGGGTGAAGCGGGCCGACTCGTAGCGGCGGGCGGTGGTGAGCTTGTCGGCGGTGAAGCTGGCGCTGTTGCCGGGGGCGATCACCGTCCCGGTGGTGTCGAACCGCACGGTGCGCACCTCGTTGCCCGGGTAGGTCACGTCGAGGATGATCTCCTCGACCTCGATGGGCTGGCTCACGCCGTTGTTCACCGTGGCCTGGGGCGTGAACGACGAGTCGATGGCGGTGGTGACGAGGTCCTTGGCCGTGAACGCCACCGACGCCTGGCCGGTGCCGCAGGCCGAGGGCGACGCCGACAGGGTGGTGGTGGTGGTGGCCGCCGACGTGGTGGTGGTCGCCCGGCGGGTCGTGGTGGTGGTCGCGGCGGCCGTGGTGGTGGTCGTGGGGGCCGCCGTGGTGGTCGTGGTGTCGTCGCCCGGGGGGATGGTGGTGGTCGTGGTGAGGGCGGACGTCGTGGTGGTGGTCGTGGCCGCGCCGCCGCCGTCGTCGTCGTCGCCGATGTTGCCCAGCCCGAAGGCCACGGCCGCGACCCCGAGGGCCACCACGGCGATCACGGCGAGGACGAGCAGGGTGCGGCGTCGACCGGAGAGGTTCACGCCCTCATGGTGTCATCCCGGAGCGAGCGCCGTGCGGATCCGCCGGGCGACGTCGGCCATCTCGTCTTCTCCGGCGTAGCGCCGCCGGGGCCAGAAGAAGCCGCGCAGGCCGTCGCCCCTGGTGCGGGGCACGACGTGGACGTGGAGGTGGGGGACGCTCTGGCTGACGACGTTGTTCGCCGCCACGAAGGTGCCCTGGGCGCCCATGGCCGCCGGCACGGCGGCGGCCAGGCGCTGCACGGCCGTGAACAGGGTGGTGACCTCGCCGGCCGGGAGGTCGAGGAGCGTCTGGCGGTGCCGGCGGGGCATCACGAGGACGTGGCCGGCGAAGAGGGGCCGGTGGTCGAGGACGGCGATGGTGGCGGGCTCGTCCAGCACCACGTGCGCCGCCACCTCGCCGTCCCGGATGCGGCAGAACGTGCACGCGGCGGGCATGGCGGGACCGAGCCTACGATCCGGCCATGCCCGACTCACCCGTCCACCTCGGCTCCGGACTGCCCGAGACGGTGCTCCCCCCGCCCCCGCCCGAGGCGGCCCGCCGGCTGGAGGCGGCGCTGGCCGAGCCGCCCGAGCGCCGGCGGGACGCGGTGAGCGGGGTGGTGGCGACGTTCCCCCGGTTCCTGGAGGGCTGGGCCAGCCTGGGCGAGATGGCCCGGGACGACGTCGAGGCCTACGCCTGCTTCCGCGTCGGCTACCACCGCGGGCTCGACGCCCTGCGCCAGGCCGGCTGGCGGGGTTCGGGGTACGTGCGGTGGGCCCACCAGGCCAACCGCGGCTTCCTGCGGGCCCTGGACGGCCTGCGCCAGGCGGCGGCGGCCATCGGCGAGGCCGACGAGGAGGAGCGGTGCCGGCAGTTCCTCCGCCAGCTCGACCCCGACGGCCGGCCCCCCACCGGCTGACCGGCTGACCGGCGGAGCCCTGCCGGGGCCGTACGCTCGGATGGTGGCGTCGCCCCCGGAACCAGAGGTCGCCGCCCTGGCCCGCCGGATCGCCGAGCTGGGCGCCGGCGAGAAGGCCCGCGTCTACAACCTCTCGTGGTGGAGCGAGCGCATGCTCGGGTGGGCGATGGCGCACCCGAGCTTCAAGACCCAGCTGTTCCGCTTCGTCGACGTGTTCCCGGCCACCGGCGACGACGCCGACGTGCTCCGCCACATCGACGAGTACTTCGAGTCGGCGGACGCGCCCCGGGTGATGGAGCTGGGCATCGACCTGGCCGAGCGGCTCCCGCTGGGCGACAAGGTCTCGGCCGGCGTGGCCCGCCGCAACATCGAGCGCATGGCCCGCCAGTTCATCGCCGGGGCGACGCCGGCGGAGGCGATGCCCGTGCTGCACCGGCTGTGGCGGCAGGGGAGCGCGTTCACCGTCGACCTGCTGGGGGAGAAGACGGTCACCGAGGACGAGGCCGACCGCTACGCGGCGCGCGTCGAGGAGCTGCTGGAGGCCCTGGTCGGGGGGACCGCCTCGTGGGCTCCCGACGACCACCTCGAGCGCGACGACCTGGGGCCGCTGCCCCGGGCCAACCTCAGCATCAAGCCCACCGCCCTGGCCTCCCTGTACTCGCCCCTCACCCGGGCCGAGGGGCTGGCCCAGGCCCGTCGCCGCCTCCTGCCCCTGCTGCGCCTGGCCGCCGACCACGGTGCGTTCGTGTGGTTCGACATGGAGCACTACGACGTCAAGGACCTGACCCTGGAGCTGTTCCGCGACCTGGTGGCCACGCCCGAGCTGGCCGGCCTCCAGGCCGGCGTCGTGCTCCAGGCCTACCTGAAGGACGCCCACCACGACCTGGCCGACCTCGTCGCCTGGGCGTCGGGGCCGGGCCCCGGCGGGCCGCGGGCCCACCCCATCGGCGTGCGCCTGGTCAAGGGCGCGTACTGGGACTCCGAGACCATCACCGCCCGGGCCGAGGGGTGGCCGTCGCCGGTCTTCGCCCGCAAGGCCGAGACCGACGCCAACTTCGAGCGCTGCACCCGCCTGCTCCACGACCACCACGGGACCGTGCGGGCCGCCTTCGGGTCCCACAACGTGCGGTCCCTGGCCTACGCCGTCGCCTACGCCCAGGCGTCGGGCATCCCCGACACCGGCTACGAGATCCAGATGCTCCACGGCATGGCGGAGCCGGTCCAGGCCGCCATCCGCCGGCTGGGGCTGCGGCTGCGGATCTACGCCCCGGTGGGCGAGCTGGTGCCGGGGATGGCCTACCTGGTGCGGCGGCTGCTGGAGAACACCTCGAACGAGAGCTTCGTGCGCCACCGCTTCGCCGAGGGACGGCGCCTCGACGAGCTCATCGTCCCGCCGTCGGTCGAGCGCCTGCCCGGCCCCGACCCGCCCGCCCGCCGCTCGGCCACCGACCCGGCCGACCCCGGCCCCTACGCCCACGAGCCGCCCGCCGAGTGGCGCCGCCCGTCGGTGCGGGCCTCCATGGCGGCCGCGGTGGCCGCCGCGCCGGCCGCCTTCGGGGCCCACGTGCCGGCCGTCGTCGACGGGGAACGGGTGGCCACCGAGCGGACGATCGCCTCCGTCGACCCCGGCGACCCCGACACCGTGGTCGCCGTTTCGGCCTGGTGCGGGGCGGCCGAGGCGGACGCCGCGGTGGCGGCCGCCCAGCGGGCGTGGGAGGGATGGCGGCGCACGCCCGCCGGCGAGCGGGCGGCGGTGCTGTTCCGGGCCGCCGAGTGGATGCGGTCCCGCCGCCACGAGCTGGCCGCCCTGGAGGTGTTCGAGGCGGGCAAGCCGTGGCCCGAGGCGGACGGCGACGTGTGCGAGGCCGTCGACTTCTGCGAGTACTACGGGCGGGAGATGCTGCGCCTGGACCGGGGCGGGGTGGTCGAGTCGCCGCCCGGCGAGTCCAACGTGCTGCGCTACCAGGGCAAGGGCGTGGCCGTGGTCATCGCCCCGTGGAACTTCCCGCTCGCCATCCCGACCGGCATGGTCACCGCCGCCCTGGTCGCCGGCAACGCCGTGGTGCTGAAGCCGGCCGAGCAGGCGCCGGCCGTGGCCTACCGGCTGGTGGAGGCGCTGGAGGCGGCCGGTGCCCCGCCCGGCGTGGTCGGCTTCCTCCCCGGCGTGGGCGAGGAGGTGGGCGCCCACCTCGTCGAGCACCCCGGCGTGGCCCTCGTCGCCTTCACCGGCTCCAAGGAGGTGGGGCTGCGCATCAACGCGGCGGCGGCCGCCTCCCGCCCCGGGCAGCGCCACGTGAAGCGGGTGATCGCCGAGATGGGCGGCAAGAACGCCCTGGTGGTCGACACCGACGCCGACCTCGACCAGGCCGTCCCCGCCGTCGCCGCCTCGGCCTTCGGCTACGCCGGCCAGAAGTGCTCGGCCGCCTCCCGGCTGGTCGTGGTCGACGCCGTCCACGACGAGGTGGTCGAGCGCCTGGTCGGCCACGTCCGCGGGCTGCCCGTCGGCCACCCCCGGGAGATGGCGGTCCGCGTCGGCCCGGTGATCGACGCCGAGGCCTGGAAGCGCATCCGGGGGTCGGTGCAGCGGGCGCCCGCCGAGGGGACGGTCCTGCTGGCGCGCGACGACGTCCCCGCCCGGGGCGGGTTCGTGGGGCCGACCATCGTGGCCGGCGTGGCCCCCACCTCGCCGCTGGCCCGGGAGGAGGTCTTCGGGCCCGTCCTCACCGTCTTCCGGGCCCCGACGTTCGACGCCGCCCTGGAGATCGCCAACGACACCGACTTCGCGTTGACGGCGGGCGTGTTCTCCCGCTCGCCCCGCCACGTGCGCCGGGCGGCGGAGGAGCTGCGGGCGGGGAACGTGTACGTGAACCGGGGCATCACCGGCGCGGTGGTCGGGCGCCAGCCCTTCGGGGGCTACGGGCTGTCGGGGGTGGGGTCGAAGGCGGGCGGGCCCGACTACCTGCTGCAGTTCGTCGATCCCCGGGTCGTCACCGAGAACACCATGCGCCAGGGCTTCGCCCCGCTGGGCTGAGCGGCCCCCGGGCCCGGCCGCCGCCAGCCCCTACCATGCCCGGGATGACGGACGAGCTCGGCCCCGAGGCCATCGCCCACGCCGCCAAGCGGCTGGCCGGCGTCGTCCGCCGGACCCCGCTCCAGGCCAGCGACCGGCTCTCCGAGGCCGTGGGCCAGCCCGTCCTCCTCAAGCGGGAGGACATCCAGGTCTGCCGGTCCTACAAGGTGCGGGGCGCGTTCAACCTCATCGCCTCCCTCGGCCCCGAGGAGCGCAAGCGGGGCGTGGTGTGCGCCAGCGCCGGCAACCACGGCCAGGGGCTGGCCTTCGCCTGCGCCCAGCTCGGCATCCGGGGACGGGTGTTCCTGCCGACCAACACCCCCCGCCAGAAGCGCCAGCGCATCCAGGCCATCGGCGGCCGATGGGTCCAGCCCGTCGTCGTCGGCCACTCCTACGACGAGGCCAGCGCCGCCGCCCACCGCGACAGCGACCGCACCGGCGCCGTCTACGTGCACCCCTTCGACGATCCCCGCACCATCGCCGGGCAGGGCACCGTGGGGCTGGAGGTGGCCGACCAGTCCGACGGGGAGGTCGACACCGTCGTGGTCCCCGTCGGCGGCGGGGGGCTGGTGGCCGGCATCGCCGTGTGGGTGAAGGAGCACCTGCCGGGCGTGCGCATCGTGGGGGCCGAGCCGGCGGGGGCGGCCAGCATGCGGGCGGCCCTCGACGCCGGGGGCCCGGTGGCCCTCGACGAGGTGGACACCTTCGTGGACGGCGCCGCCGTCGCCCTGGTGGGCTCCACCACCTTCGAGATCGTGCGCAAGCTGGTCGACGACGTGGTGGCCGTGCCCGAGGGGGCGGTGTGCACGGAGATGATCGACCTGTACCAGACCGAGGGGGTCATCGCCGAGCCGGCCGGGGCACTGGCCAGCGCCGCTGCCCGCGCCGTGCTCCCGCGCACGCCCGAGGGGCCGGTCGTGTGCATCGTCTCGGGGGGCAACAACGACCTCAGCCGCTACGCCGAGGTCATCGAGCGCTCGCTGCTCTACGAGGGGCTGCGCCACTACTTCCTGGTGACCTTCCCCCAGGAGCCGGGAGCGCTGCGCCACTTCCTCGACGAGGTGCTGGTCCAGGGCGAGGACATCGTGGTGTTCGAGTACGTGAAGAAGAACAACCGCGAGACGGGGCCCGCCCTGGTGGGCATCGAGCTGGAGCGGGCCGGCGACCTGCCCGGCCTGCTGGAGCGCATGGACGCCAGCCCCCTCGACATCGAGCGCATCCCCCCCGGCTCGCCGCTGTTCTCGTTCCTGT
>JBKHXC010000048.1:0-1709 GCA_046566225.1 Acidimicrobiia bacterium | reverse complement strand
CATCTTCGACGTGGGCCGGGCCGCCCGGCTGGCCGAGATGGACGAGGCCGAGGTCCGCCGGCTGGCCGACCGCCTCGAGGAGCTGGAGCGCCGGGTGTCGGCCGACCGCCGGGCGCTGCACCAGCGCCTGGACGCCCTCCAGGCCGAGGTGGTCCGCCGGTACAAGTCGGGCGAGGAGAGCCCCGACTCCCTGCTCGGGTAGCGAGCCCGGCACCGGTGGGCAGGCCATGAGGGAAGACCCGGGCACGGCCGAGGGTTGACGCTGACCCATGCGCCGCCTCGCCGTCCTGTCCATGCACACCTCGCCGTTGGCCCAGCCGGGCACGGGCGACGGGGGCGGCATGAACGTGTACGTGCGCCAGCTGTGCGCGGCGCTCGCCCGCCAGGGCCTGGAGTGCGACGTCTACACCCGGGCGGCGTCGCCCGAGCCGGCCGCGGTGGTGGCCGTGGAGCCGGGGATGCGCGTGCACCACGTGCCGGCCGGCCCCCTGGCCGCCGTCGCCAAGGAGGACCTCCCGGGCCTCGTCGAGGAGTTCGCGCACGGGGTACTGACCCGCATCGAGCACGGCCACCCGGCCGACGCCATCTCGGCCAACTACTGGCTGTCGGGGCTCGCCGGCCACGCCCTCAAGCACCGCCTCGGCCTGCCGCTCGTGTCGACGTTCCACACCCTGGCCCGGGTCAAGGCGGAGGGCGACCAGGACCCCACCCGCCGGGCGAGGGCCGAGCTGGAGGTGATGGGCTGCTCGGACGCCGTGCTGGCGTCGTGCAGCGTCGAGGCCGACCAGATCGCCTCGCTGTACGGCGCCGACCCCGGCCGCATCGAGATCGTGGCGCCCGGCGTCGACCACGCCTTCTTCTCCCCCGGGCACCGGCCGCAGGCCCGCCGGGCGCTGGGGTTGGACGGCGGCGGGCCCATGCTGGTCTTCGTGGGGCGGATCCAGCCCCTCAAGGGCCTGGACGTGGCCGTGCGGGCGCTGGCCCAGCTCACCCCGTCCTTCCCCGACTCGTTCCTCGTCGTGGTGGGCGGGCCCAGCGGGCCGCACGGCGCCGCCGAGGTGGCGCGCGTCGGCCGCCTGGCCGCCGACCTGGGGCTGTCGGGCCGGGTCCGGAGGGTGGCGCCGCAGCCCCACGAGCTGCTTTCCACGTACTACCGGGCGGCCGACGTGTGCCTGGTCCCCAGCCGGTCCGAGTCCTTCGGGCTGGTCGCCCTGGAGGCGGCGGCCTGCGGCACCCCGGTGGTCGCCTCGGCGGTGGGCGGCCTGCGCACGCTGGTGGACCACGGTCGCACCGGGTTCCTCGTCGACGGGCGGGATCCCGCCGACTTCGCCGCCTTCGCCGCCGAGCTGCTCCACCACCCGAGGCTGGCGGCGGACGTCTCGGAGCGGGCCGCCGCCCAGGCCCGCGACTACACGTGGTCGGAGGCGGCGGGGCGCCTGCACCGGCTGTGCGACGCCCTCACCACCGCCACGCTGGTGGCGTGCCGGTGACGGACCCCGCGCCGCCTCCGCCCTGTCCCGTCGCGGTGTCCGCAGCCGCAGAGGCCGCCTGCGGCGGCCGGTGCAGTAGGTAGGGCGCCGCATCACCCCTTGTCGGGCAGCCGTCGCGGGCGCTACGGTGAGCCCCGCCGGTAGGCCCGAGGGGCGGAACGGCGCCATTCGTTCGGGGAAGTGCGAATGACGCCTGCAGGTTCCTCGGGCCTCGGCGCG
>JBKHXC010000047.1:0-7492 GCA_046566225.1 Acidimicrobiia bacterium | reverse complement strand
ACGAGCTCGCTCGCGAGCTCGGGCTGACGAACAAGGAAGCCCTCGACCTGTGCGTGATGCTGGGCATCGGCGTCAAGAGCCACTCGTCCAGCATCGAGGACGCCCAGGCCGACCGGGCCCGCCGTCGGGCTGACGCCGACGGCCTTCGCCGGCCCGTCTCGCCGGCCGAGCCCGGCAAGGACGCGAAGGAGGACCAGCCCGCACCGGCGGCCGCCACCTCCGGCGCCACCGAGTCCGCCTCCGTGGCACCTCCCCGCCCCGACGGCGACTCCGTCCCCGGCGAGCGTGACCCCCGGCTCATCGTCAGCCGGCCCACGCCGCCCGAGCCGGTGGAGCCCCGACCGTCGCCGGCCCCGGCCGCCCGGCCGTCGCCGTTCCCGCCGTCGCCGCCCCGCCCCGCCCCGCCCCGCCCGGCGGCCCCGCCCGCCGCCGGCCCGCCCCCCGCGCCCGCCCGCCCGGCGGCCGCTCCCGGCTCCGGAAGCGGTGCGGCACCCGCCCGCCCGCCGGCCCCCGGCCCCGCGCCGGCCGGCTCGCGCCCCGCCCCCGCCCCCGGTCCCGGTCCAGCGCCCGCCGGCGGCCCGCGCCCCGCCCCGGCCGGCTCGCGCCCCGGGCCCGGCTCCGGCGGCCCTGCCCCCGCCGGCGGCTCGCGCCCGGCGCCGGCCCCAGGCGGTCCCGCCGCCGGCGGAGCCCGCCCGGCGGCGCCGCCCGCCACGCCCGCCACGCCCTCGGCGCCGGGCCAGGCCCCGCCCGCGCCCCCGGCGCCCGGCCAGTCCCCGCCCGCCCGCCAGCCGGCGGCGTCGGCCCCGCCGGCCCCGCCCGCCCCTCCGGGCGCCGGCGGCCCCGCCCGGCCGGCCGGGCCCATGTCGCGGTCGGGCAAGCCCATCCCGCCCCCGCCCGGCCGCCCGCCCATGTCCCGCACCGGCAAGCCCATCCCGCCCCCGCCGGGCATGGGTGGCCGCGCCGCCCCTCCGGGTGGCCCGGCCCGCCCGGGCGGGCCCGGCGGCCGCCCCTCCGGCCCCGGCGGCCCGCCCCGCACCGGCGGCGCCCCCCGCACCGGCGGCGGCTTCGGCGGCCCCCGTCCCGGCGGCGCACCCGGCGGCGGCTTCGGCGGCCGTCCCGGCGGCGCGCCCGGCGGAGGCCCCGGCGGCTTCGGCGGCCGCCCCGGCGGCGGCGGTCCCGGCGGCGGTCCCGGTGGCTTCGGCGGCCGCCCCGGCGGCGGTCCCGGCGGTCGCGGCCGCCCGCCCCGCCGCAAGGGAGGGCGCCGGCGCCGGCCGCTGGAGGAGCTCGAGCCCTTCGACCCCAGCAAGGGCTACACGCCGTCGAGCCAGCCCGTCCCCACCGGGGAGGTCATCGTGGAGCGGGGCTCCACCGCCCAGGACCTCGGCCCCAAGCTGAACCGCTCGGCCGGCGACATCGTGCGCTTCCTGTTCCTCCAGGGCGACATGACCACGGCCACCTCGCCCCTGTCGGACGACGCCATCGAGCTGTTCGCCGCCGAGGTGGGGGCCACCGTGCGCCTCGTCGACCCCGGCGAGGAGAAGGAGGCGGCCCTCCAGCGCAAGTACTTCGAGGAGGACGACGAGGACGACGACGAGGCGTTGCTGCGTCCCCGGCCGCCTGTCATCACCGTCATGGGCCACGTGGACCACGGCAAGACCATGCTGCTGGACCGCATCCGGGAGACCAACGTGGTCGCCGGCGAGGCGGGCGGCATCACCCAGCACATCGGCGCCTACCAGGTCGAGAAGGACGGCAGGCTGCTGACCTTCATCGACACCCCCGGCCACGAGGCGTTCACCGCCATGCGGGCGCGGGGGGCCAACGTCACCGACATCGTGGTGCTGGTGGTGGCCGCCGACGACGGCGTCATGCCCCAGACCGTCGAGGCCCTCGACCACGCCAAGGCCGCCGAGGTGCCCATCGTGGTGGCCATCAACAAGATCGACCGCGAGCAGGCGGACCCCACCCGGGTCATGCAGCAGCTCTCCGATCACGGCCTCACGCCCGAGCAGTGGGGCGGCGACGCCATCATGGTCGAGCTCTCCGCCCTCCAGAACCTGGGCGTGGACGACCTGCTCGAGCAGCTGCTCCTCGTGGCCGAGCTCCAGATCCCCGACACCCTCGTCGCCAACCCCGAGGCCCGGGCCCGGGGCGCCGTGCTGGAGGCCAACCTCGACCCCGGCCGGGGCCCGGTGGCCACCGTCATGGTCGAGAACGGCACCCTGCGGGTCGGCGACCCCATCGTGGCCGGCGCGGCGTGGGGCCGGGTGCGCGCCCTGCTCGACGACCGGGGGGACAAGATCAAAGAGGCGCCCCCGTCCACCCCCGTGCAGGTGCTGGGGTTCTCCGACGTGCCGAGCGCCGGCGACGACTTCCGGGTCACGGCCACCGACAAGGTGGCCCGGGACATCGCCGAGCAGCGTGAGCAGCGGTTCCGCTCCGCCGACCTGCGCAAGACGCCGTCCATGGCGGGCACCACGGCCCGTCTGGAGGACATCTTCGAGCAGATCCAGCGAGGCGAGACGGCCACCCTCAACCTCATCCTCAAGGCCGACGTCCAGGGCTCGCTGGAGGCGGTGACCGAGAGCCTCAAGAAGCGCGAGCGCGACGAGGTGAAGCTGAGCTTCGTGCACCGGGCCGTCGGCGGCATCACCGAGAACGACGTGCAGCTGGCCAGCGCGTCCAACGCCACGATCATCGGCTTCAACGTGCGCCCCGACCGCAACGCCCGCGCCATGGCGGAGGCCGAGAACGTCGACATCCGCACCTACGAGATCATCTACAAGCTGATCGAGGACATCGAGGCGGCCATGGTCGGCATGCTGGCGCCCGAGTACGAGGAGGTCGTCACCGGCGAGGCCGAGGTGCGGGAGGTCTTCAGCGTGCCCCGCGTGGGCAAGGTGGCCGGGTGCCACGTGCGCAACGGCGTCATCACCCGGGGCTCCAAGGTGCGCTTCCTGCGGGAGGGCGTGGTCATCTGGAACGGCACGGTGTCGTCGCTCAAGCGCTTCAAGGACGACGTGCGGGAGGTCCAGACCGGCTTCGAGTGCGGCATCGGCCTGTCGGACTTCCAGGACCTCAAGGCGGGCGACGTCATCGAGACCTACGAGGAGCGCGAGGTCCCACGCACGTAGCCCACCTGCGGGTGGACCTGCGCATCCCGCTCAGCCACTCGCTGAAGGAGAAGCGGGCCGTGGTCAAGCCGATCCTGGAGGGAGCCCGGCGCCGGTGGTCGGTGGCCGCCGCCGAGGTCGGCCACCAGGACCGCTGGCAGCGCGCCACCCTGGGGTTCGCCGCCGTGGGCCCTGACGCCGGGGTGGTGGCCGACGTGCTGAGCCACGTCGAGCGCTTCGTGTGGTCCTTCCCGGAGGCCGAGGTGCTGGACGCCACGGTGGGCTACGCCGAGGTCGACCGCGGTGCCTGACGGGGCACGGGGGCGCCGCTACCCGCGCCTGGCCCGGGTCAACGAGGTCGTGCGGGAGGTGGTGGCCGACGAGCTCGAGCGCCTCTCCGACGGCGACGACCGCCTGGGCCTGGTCACCGTCACCGCCGTGGAGGTGGACCCCGACCTGCGCCGCGCGCTGGTCCTCCTCAGCTCCCTGCCCCCCCCTGCCGAAGAGGCACTGGAGGACCACCGGGTGCGGATCCAGTCGGCCATCGGCCGGCAGGTCCGCCTCAAGCGGACCCCTCAACTTTCCTTCTCGGTCGACCCTGCGGTAGAGAGTGGGAAGCGGGTCGAGGAGATCCTCCGGGACCTGCGACAGGCGGAAGGCGACGATGCTGACGGATGAGCTGGACCGAGCGGCGGAGGTGATCGACGCAGCGGGCGAGCTGGCGCTCGCCTGCCACGTGCTGCCCGACGGGGACGCCCTGGGGTCGGTGCTCGCCCTCCACGAGCTGTGCCGGGCCAACGGCAAGCCGTCCGTCGCCTCGTGGTCGGAGCCCTTCGAGGTCGGCCCGCACTACCGGTTCCTGCCCGGGCTGGCCCTGGCCACCAAGCCGGCCGACTTCCCGGCCGAGCCCGAGGTGATGATGACGTTCGACTGCGGGTCGATGGAGCGCCTGGGCCAGCTGGCGCCCGCCGCCCGGGCCGCCCGCACGCTCGTCGTGGTCGACCACCACGCCACCAACGACCGGTTCGGCACCGTCAACCTGGTCGACCCCGACGCCGCCGCCACCGCCGTGGTCGTCCGCCGCCTGGCGGCGCGGCTGGGCTGGGAGCTCACCAGGGACGCCGCCGTCTGCCTCTACACCGGCCTGGTGACCGACACCGGCCGCTTCCAGTACTCCAACACCACCACCGAGGTCTTCGCCCTGGCCCAGGAGCTGGCGTCGTTCGACCTGCCCATCGCCGCCATGAGCCGCCAGCTGTTCGAGGAGCACCGCTTCGCCTACCTCAAGCTGGTGGGCGACTGCATCGCCCGGGCCGAGCTGGACCGCGACCTCCACCTGGTGGCGTCGTGGGTGACGGCCGCCGACCTGGCCGCCCACGGCTGCTCCCTGGAGGAGACCGAGGGCCTCATCGACATCGTCCGGCGGGCGGCCGAGGCCGAGGTGGCGTGCGTGCTGAAGGAGACGCCCGAGGGCGTCCGGGTGTCGCTGCGGGCGGCCACGTCGACCGACGTGGCCAAGGTGGCCTCCGTCTTCGGCGGCGGCGGCCACCGCTACGCGGCGGGCTTCGTCGCCCCCGGCACCGTGACCGAGGTCCTCGCCGCCGTCAAGGGCGTGCTGGCCGCCGACCCGCCCCCGGCGCCCGCCCCTTGAGCGCCGTCGACGGCCTGGTGGTCGTCGACAAGCCGGCCGGCTGGACGTCGCACGACGCCGTGGCCCGCTGCCGCCGGGCGTTCGGGCAGCGACGGGTTGGCCACGCCGGCACCCTCGACCCGGCGGCGACCGGGGTGCTGGTGGTCGGGCTGGGCCGGGCCACGCGGCTGCTGCGGTACGTCACCGAGCTGCCCAAGTCGTACGTGGGCGAGGTGGTGCTGGGCGTGGCCACCTCCACCCTCGACGACGCCGGCGAGGAGACCGGGCGCTGGGACATGTCGGCGGTGGGCCTGGCCGACGTGCGGGCGGCGGCGGCCGGCTTCGTCGGCGCCATCGACCAGGTGCCGCCCATGGTCTCGGCCCTCAAGGTGGGCGGCCGGCGCCTGCACGACCTGGCCCGGGCCGGGGTGGAGGTGGAGCGGGCCCCCCGCCGGGTGGTGGTCCGGCGCTTCGAGGCCTCGCCGGCGGGCGAGGCGGGCGTGTTCCGCGTCGAGGTGGACTGCTCGTCGGGCACCTACGTCCGCTCGCTGGCCGCCGACCTGGGCGCCGCCCTGGGCGGGGGCGCCCACCTGCGCCGCCTGCGGCGCACCGCCGTGGGCCCGTTCACCCTCGACGAGGCGGTCCCCCTCGACCAGGCGGGGCCGGCGTCGCTGCTGCCGCCGGCGGCCGCCGTCCGCCACCTGGCGCCGGCCGTGGTGGGCCCCGAGGTGGCGGCCGCGGTGGCGACCGGGAAGGTGCTGGACCCCGGCGCCCTGGGCGTGGCCGGGGACGGCCCGTGGGCCGTCCTGGGCGGCGACGGCGCCCTCCTGGCCGTCTACGAGGCCCACGGCGAGGGCCGGGCCAAGCCCGCCGTGGTCCTCGCCTGACCGCCTCCGGCGGGCGCCGGGGCGCCGGCCGGCGGTGCCCGAGGTCGGCACGGGCCGCTGGCTAGCCTCCCGGCGTGGACGTCGTCGCCGGCCTCGACTCGTGCCCCCGGCCCGCGCACGGCACGGTGGTGACCATCGGCGCCTACGACGGCGCGCACCTCGGCCACCGCGCCCTTCTTGGCCGGGTGCGGGCCATGGCCGACGAGCTGGGGGCGGCCGCCGCCGTGGTGACCTTCGACCGCCACCCGGCCACCGTGGTGCGGCCGGGCTCGGCGCCCCGGCTGCTCACCGACCTGGAGCAGAAGCTGGAGCTGCTCGAGGCCACGGGGATGGACTACGCCTACGTGATCCGCTTCGACGAGGAGCGGTCGCGGGAGTCGGCCGAGGACTTCGTCGCCACGGTGCTGGTCGACTGCCTGGCGGCGCGGGCGGTGGTGGTCGGACAGGACTTCCACTTCGGCCACCGGCGCCGGGGCGACGTCGCCCTGCTCCAGCGCATGGGCGCCGAGCTGGGCTTCGACGTGCTCGGGGTCAGCCTGGTGGCCGACCCCGAGGGCGGGGCGCCGGTGTCGTCCACCCGCGTCCGGGCCCTGCTGGCCGACGGCCGGGTCGAGGAGGCGGCCGCCCTCCTGGGCCGTCCCCACGAGGTGCGGGGGACCGTCGTGGAGGGCGACCGGCGCGGCCGCGCCCTCGGCTACCCGACGGCCAACGTGGTCGTGCCCGCCGAGATCCTCCTCCCCGCCGACGGCATCTACGCCGGCTGGTACCGCCGGCCGGGCGGCGCCCCCCAACCCGCGGCCGTGTCCCTCGGCCGCCGGGCCACCTTCCACCCCGACGCCACGGCGCCGGTCCTCGAGGCGCACCTGCTCGACTTCGACGGCGACCTGTACGGAGAGAAGGCCGGGGTGTGCTTCGTCGCCCGCCTCCGCGACGACGCCCGGTTCGACTCGGTGGACGCCCTGCTGGCCCAGATGGGCGCCGACGTCGCCGCCGCCCGCTCCGTGCTCGCCTGACCGCCGGCCCCACGCCGTCCCCACCACCGCTCCGGCCGGCGGCGGTCAGTCCTCGGGCGGGCGCTCGGACCGCTGGCGCTTGCGCTCGGAGCGCTGCCTCTTGTCCCGGAGGCGTCGCTGCCCGGCCGCCGCCGAGGGCCGGGTGGGCCGGCGGGCGGGCTCCACCCGCAGGCCCTCGGCCAGGCGGGCCCGCAGCCGCTCGAGGGCCAGCTCGCGGTTGCGGGCCTGGGAGCGGGAGTCGGAGGCCACCACCCGCACGCTGGCGCCCAGCCGCTCGACCAGCCGGGCCCGCTGGCGGGGGCCGAGGCTGGCCGAGCCGGCCACGTCGAAGCGGACCTCGACCCGGGTGTCGGCCGTGTTGGCGTGCTGGCCGCCGGGCCCGCCGCTGCGGGAGAACCGCCACTCCAGCTCCTCGAGGGGGATGGTCAACGACGAGGTGACCCGCAGACCCACGGTCCCGACGGTACCCGGGCCGTCCCCTCGGCGGCCCTGCTACCCTTCACCCAGCGCCGCGGCGAACGCCGGGCGCGCGCCCCACCCGCAATCCGAGGTTCCAATCGCTCCATGCCCGAAAAAGCGGCCACCATCGCCGAGCACCGGCTGCACGAGACCGACACGGGCTCGCCCGAGGTGCAGATCGCGCTGCTGAGCCAGCGCATCGACCACCTCACCGCCCACCTCAAGATGCACAAGGGCGACCACCACACCCGTCGAGGGCTCATGAAGATCATCGGTCAGCGCCGGCGGCTGCTCGATTACGTGAGATCAAACGACGTCGAGCGGTACCGGTCGATCATCGGCCGGCTCGGCCTTCGTCGGTAACCGCACACGCATCACCTCGAGCGGCCC
>JBKHXC010000046.1:0-1687 GCA_046566225.1 Acidimicrobiia bacterium | reverse complement strand
GGGGCGCCAGCCCGGGGGGTAGGACAGCTGGCGGTGGGCGACCTGGTGGGCCTGGCCCAGGGCCGGCAGGTCGCCGGCGGGTGTCGCCGGGTCCCGCACGGCCCGCTCGACCCGGGTCAGCTCGGTGGCCAGGGCGGCCGGCGTGGCCGGCGGTGCCGGCCCCGGGCCGGCCGCCGCCGAGGCTGGCGCCGGGGCCGCGGTCGTCTCCGGCGGCGGCTGGGGCGGGGCGGGGGCCGGGGCCGGAGCGGGCACCGCGGTCTCGGCCGGAAGGGGCTCGATCGCCGTCGGGGCCTCTGACGCCGCCGGCGACGTGACCGGCACCGGTGGGGCGGCCTCGTCGGTCGACCGGCAGCCTGCCGCCAGCAGCACCACGGCGAGGGCGGCGGCGGCCGGGCGCATGCCGGCCCACGCTACCGGCGGGTTCGCTGGGTCCTGGCGCACGCCGATCACGCCACCGGCGGGTTCACCGCCGCCCTGACGGAGCCCCGACCCCGCCACGGGGCGGGTTCGCCGCCGTCCTGCCGCGGGCAGATCAGGTCCATGGACGACAAGCGGCTCCTGTGGAAGGTCCTCGGCACCGGCAGCGGGCTGCTGGCGGGCATGGCGACCAAGTCGCTGCTGCGGGTGGCGTGGCGCCGGCTGAAGGGGGGCGACCCGCCGAGCAACCCCGCCGCCCCGGGCACCTCGTGGGGCGAGGCGCTGGCGTGGGCGGTCTCGTCCGGGGTGGCCATGGCGGTCACCCGCCTGGTCGCCCAGCGGGGCGCCGCCGAGGCCTGGAAGGCGACGGGCGGCACCTACCCGCCCGGGCTGGAAGAGGTCAGCCCCTAGCCGCGGCGGCGTCGCGCAGGTCTTCCTTCCACGAGCGGAACCGGGTGTGGGTGGTGCCGCTGGGTCCGACGCCCTCGGCGGTGCCGTCGGCGAAGAGCCGCAGGACGTAGCGCTCGTCCAGGTCGTCGGCGGCGATCGCCATGTACCGGGCGTCGCCGCCGGTGGCCGGGCCGGCCCGCCACAGGAGCCACCGGTGGATGCGCCGCAGGTACCCGACCCGGTGGTGGCCGAGGTCGGCGCCCAGCTCCAGCACCTCCGGCGGTGCTTCGAGCCAGGCCGTGGCCACGATGGTGCGATCGCGGGTGGGGGTGTCGGGCAGCTCGTCGGTGTGGATAGGGCGGTCGTCGTCGGGCCGCTGGTGGTACGGGAGCGCCGTCGACTCGTTCACGACCGCGGCCAGGGGAGCAGGAGGCCGTCGAGGGGCGGGTCGTTCGGGGGTGGGGCGGCGCCGTCCCGGTACGAGCCGAGGTAGAGCCAGGCGACGATGGCGTCGGTGGGGGCCAGGCCGAGGGCCGCCTTCACGTTCGGGTCGTAGGCCGGGTCACCCGTCCGCCACATCGAGCCGAACCCGAGGGCGGTGGCCGCCAGGCAGGCGTTCTCGGTGGCCGCGGCCGCCGCCGTCAGCTGCTCGTCCCACGGCACGGACGCCGACGGCTGCCGGACCGCCGAGACCACCAGCACCAGGGGCGCCCGGCCCAGCTTGGTCCGCTCCTTCTCCTGCTTGGCCGGCACGATCTCGGTGCCGGCAGCGGCGCAGCGGGCGGCGTAGGCGTCGGCCAGGACCTGCCCGAAGGCCTCCTTGTCCGGCCCCTGGAGGACGGTGAAGCGGAAGGGCCGCAGCCGCTCGTGGTCGGGGGCG
>JBKHXC010000045.1:0-6386 GCA_046566225.1 Acidimicrobiia bacterium | reverse complement strand
TGGCGCGCGGCGACCTCGGCCGGTCCATCGTCACCAACACCCCCGTCGTCGACGAGATCGCCCGCCGCCTGCCGTGGACGCTCCTGCTGATCGGTGGCTCGATCCTGGTGTCCACCGCCGTGGGGCTGGTCGCCGGCATCCACTCCGGGTGGCGCCGGGACCGCCCGGTGGACCGGGTGCTGATGACCACGCTGCTCGCCGTGCGCGAGTTCCCGACGTTCCTGCTGGGGTCCCTGCTCCTGTTCGTGTTCGCGGTGCAGCTGGACTGGCTCCCGCCGGGCGGGGCGAAGACGCCCTTCTCGGGGTCGTTCGGCGTCGTCGAGCGGGTGGTGGACGTCGGGCGGCACCTGCTCCTGCCGCTCCTCGTCCTCTCGGTGGGGCTCACCGTGGGGAACTACCTCGTCATGCGGGCCGGCATGGTCAACGAGCTGGGGTCGGACTACCTGCTGCTGGGGCGGGCGAAGGGGCTGCGCGCCCGCCACCTCAAGTACCGCTACGCCGCCCGCAACGCCCTGCTGCCGGTGGTGAGCCTCACCGCCCTCCAGCTCGGCTTCGCCCTCACCGGCGACGTGCTGGTCGAGCGGGTGTTCTCCTACCCGGGGCTGGGGGGGCTGCTGTTCGGGGCCATCGGCGCCCGCGACTACCCGACGATCCAGGCCGCCTTCCTGGTCATCAGCGTCAGCGTGGTGACGATCAACGCCCTGGCCGACGCGCTCTATCGGCGCCTCGACCCTAGGACCGCTCCATGAGCGCCACGGCGCTGTCCGAGGCGCCGCGCCCCGACGTGGCGGGGGACGGGGCGCCTCCCGTCCCGCCCGCCCGCCGGTCGCCGCTCCGCCGCTCGCCCCTCCTGGTGGCGGGGCTGGCCATCCTCGGCGTGCTGGTCGTGGTCGCCCTCGTCGCCCCACTCCTCACCCCCCACGACCCCACGGCGATCACCGGGCCTGCCCTGGAGGAGCCGTCCGGGCACCACTGGCTGGGCACCGACGTGCCCGGGCGCGACATCTTCGCCCAGCTCGTGTTCGGCGCCCGCTCGTCGCTCGTGGTGGCGGCGTTCGCCGCCTCGCTGGCCATGGCCGGCGCCATCCTCCTCGGGGTCCTCCCGGCGCTGGTGGGCGGGCCGGTGGACGGGATGAGCAACCGCCTGGTCGTGTTCCTGCTGGCCCTGCCCGGCCTGCCGCTGCTGGTGCTCATCGGCTCCCTGGCCGGCGAGAGCCGGGCGGCCGTGCTGCTCATCATCGCCTTCCTCGGCATGGCGCCCAACGCCCGCATCCTGCGCAGCCAGGCGCTGGCGCTGCGGGAGCAGGGCTTCGTGGGGGCCGCCCGAGGGTTCGGCGCCGGGCCTCTGTACGTGCTCCGCCGCCACCTGGTGCCCGGCCTCGGCCCCCTGGTGGTCATCGGGTTCGTGAACTGGGCCGGCCTGGCCGTCGGGATCGAGGCCGCCCTGGCGTTCCTCGGGCTGGGCGACCCGAGCAGCATCAGCTGGGGTCTCATGCTCAACCGGGCCCTCTCCCAGCAGGGCATCTACTTCAGCGACATGTGGACCTGGTGGGTGCTGCCCCCCGGGCTCGCCATCGCCGCCACCGTCACCGCCTTCACCTTCGTGGGCGTCGCCCTCGAGCCGGTGTTCAACCCCCGCTGGCTGCGGTCCTCGTGAGGATGCCGCTGCCCCGTTCCCACGGCCGATGACCGACCTCTCAGAGCCCTTCCGCGGGATCGTCCTGGACCGTCGCCGGTTCCTGCTGGCCGTGGCCGGCACGGCCGGCGCCGCCGTCCTCGGCGCCTGCTCGGGCGGCTCCTCCGGCGGTGGGGCCGGGGCCAGCGGGCGGCCGACCCTGCGCCTGCCCCACGGCGCCCTCGGGTTCCCGTCGCCGTTCGCCGCCAACGGCGGCCCCGGGTACAACCAGATGATCCTCCTCTACGACACGCTCGTCTGGAAGGACGGGAGCGGCACGCTGCTGCCGTGGCTGGCCGCGTCGCACGAGGTCTCCGACGACCACCTCACCCACCGCTTCGAGCTGCGCGACGGGGTCACCTGGAGCGATGGGGCGCCGTTCACCTCCGCCGACGTCGTGTTCACCTTCGACTACTACGCCGCGCAGGGGTCGCTCTCGCCCCCCGTGCTCGTCCAGCCGCCCCAGGGCATCGCGTCGGTGTCGGCGTCCGGCCCCACGACCGTCGAGGTGGTGCTCGAGCAGCCACTGGTCACCTTCGCCGAGCAGGTCGCCGCCGCCCTGCCCATCATCCCCGAGCACGTGTGGGCGTCCATCGACGACCCCGGGGCGGCCCTCGACACCGACGTCCTGGTGGGCACGGGGCCCTACCGGCTGGCCTCCTACGGAGACGACGGCGGCCCCCTGCTCTACGAGGCCAGGGAGGACTACTTCCTGGGCGCTCCCTACGTCCGGCGCATCGAGATGAACGCCCTCGAGGACCCCTTCGCCGCCCTGCTGTCGGGGGCAGCCGACGCGGCCACCGGGCTCGGCCTCCGCGACGACGTCCTGGCCCCGTTCCGACGGGGCGACGAGTTCGGCATCGTCACCCAGCACGGGGCGTGGGCCCAGGCGCTGTACTTCAACCTGGGGCGGGAGACGGCGCTGTCGGACAAGGCGTTCCGCCAGGCGTGCGCCATGGCGATCGATCGCCACGACCTGGTGTCGCGCCTGGCGGCGGGGAGGGGCCTGCCCGGCAACCCCGGGTTCCTGAGCCCGGAGAACCGCTTCTTCGCCTCCGTCCCGCAGTACGAGCACGACGTCGCCCGGGCGAACGCCCTGCTCGACGGGGCCGGGTACCGGCTGGGCCCCGACGGCGTGCGCCGCCACCCCGACGGCTCGCCCCTTCGCTTCGAGCTGCGCTTCGACGGCGCCCAGGTGGCGCTGAGCGAGGTCATCGTGGCCGCCCTGGCCGCCATCGGCGTGCAGCTCGACCCCAAGCCGGTGCAGATCGGGCCCGAGCTGTTCGGCAACAAGCTCTTCGGGGGCTACGACCTGGTCGTGCTGCCGTTCCCCGGGCCCGCCCCCGGCGGCCCCAACGCCGACCCCGACGTGCTGCGGGTGGTGTTCTCGTCGGAGGTGCCCCCGTCGCTCATCGGCGCCACCAACTACGTCAACCGGGACTTCGACGCCGCCGCCGACCAGCAGCGGCTGACCTTCGACGAGGCCGAGCGACGCCGGCTGGTGACCCGCATGCAGGAGATGGTGGCCGAAGACCTGCCCGTCCTCGCCCTCTACTACCCGGAGAGCTTCCTGGTGTTCCGCCGGCGGGTGCTGGACCAGTGGTACTTCACGCCGGGCCAGTACCCGACCACCGACGACAACAAGCAGCTGTTCGTCACCGGCGTCGAGGCGGGGACCGACATCCGCCCCGTCGCCTGAGGCGACCGGCCTCACCCACCGCGACCCGTCCAGGAGAGGAACTTCCTTGCCCACCCCCCGCCGCTCCCTCCGAGCCCTCGCCCTCGCTCTCGCCCTCGCATCCGTCTTCCTCGTGGCCTGCGGCGACGACGGCGACGACGGCGCGGCCGCGACCAGCACCACCTCGTCCACCGCAGCCGACGAGACGTCGGAGACGTCGGGCCCGACGTCGACCGTGCCGGCCTCGGCCGACGCCGAGCGCAGGGCTCAGGCGGAGGCCGCCGTGCTGCGGCTGGAGGACTTCCCCGACGGTTGGGAGGAGCACGACCCCACCGCCGGCCTCGCCCTGGAGCTGACGTGGAACGACGTCCTGTCCTGCCTCGGCGTGCCGAGCGGCGGCAAGCCGTTGGGGATCGCCACCTCGCCCACCTTCCTCCAGGGACTGGCCACCCAGGCCCGCTCGACGGTCGAGTACCTCCCCGAGGAGCGGGTTCGGGCCATCGGCGCCGCCCTGGGTGGCCCCGACCTCGACCGCTGCCTCGGGGACGCCGTCTCAGCCGATGCCGTCCGCAGCGCTCCGGAGGGCGGCGTGCCCGGTCCGGTGACGGTGTCGCTCCTCGACGTCCCGAGTCTCGGGCAGTCCACCACGGCCAGGCGCATGACCTTCACCATGAAGGTGGAGGACCTGGAGATCCCCATCGTCCAGGACCTGGTGGTGGTGCTCGACGGCGATGCCGTCACCCGCCTCGTCTTCTTGAACCCGGGGGGGCCCTTCCCGCCCGGGCTCCAGCGGACGCTGATCGAGGCGGTGGTGGGCCGCGCCTAGCGAGGTGCACCGCCGGCTCGGCTCGGATCCTCCGGTTCCGAGCCGATTGCTCACAGCGCGCAGGAGGGCATGCCGTTGGACCGGGCGAAGACGAAGATGCGGGTGGACAGCCGGCTCGCCTCCGACTCCACCTCCCCGGTGGCCTCCTCGTCGCCGGCCCGGATGCGCTCGGCGTAGCGGCGCCCGACGTCCACGTAGGCGTCCCAGTCGTCCAGCCACGCCTCCACCTCGGCGGCGTCGGCCGCGTCCACGGGCAGGGCCCGCAGCTCGCCGGCGACGGCCGCCAGCCCGTCGGCGGCCCGCTCCACCCGGCGGGCGAACTCCTCGGGCGCCCCCGTGTCCTCGCGGACCTCCGGGCGCTGGGCCCGCAGCGGGGGGAGCGACTCGGCGCACACCGCCTCGGCCCGGTCGGTGAAGCCCACGTCGGCCACGGTGCGCGGCGGGATGTCGGGGCCGCCGCTCAACCACGCCGCCAGGGCGAGGACCACGAGCCCCACGGCGACGGCGCCGGCGGCGACCACCCACCAGCGCCGCCCCCGCCCGGGGGGTCGGCCGTTCCCGGGGGGCGGTCCGGGCGAGGCGCCGGCCGGCGGGGCGGAGGGGACGGCGCCCGGCTCCAGCGGCGCCCACGACGGCCGGGGGCGGCGCTCCCGGCCCCACCGCCTGCCGTCCCAGTGGCGCAGGAACGAGGGGTCCTCGGGGTCGGGGTGCCACCCGGGGACCCGGGGGCGGGTGGCGGGCACGCCGGCCTCCTACCCGTAGGTGGTGCGGTCGCGCACCCCGGCCACGGCGGCGGCCACGCCGCCCAGGGCCGCCGCCGACCGCACCAGGAGGCCCACGTCGCCGGCCAGGCGCACCCGGCCCTCGCGCACGGCCTGGTCGACGGCCAGCTCGCCCCGGCTCACCGCCACCGCCGTCTCGTACGACGACGTGACGGTGGCGTCGGCTCCCTCGGCCCGGCCGGGGCCGGCCTCCACCACGCCGTCGGCCACCCGCACCCAGTAGCGCACCTCGCCCCCCGGCGCGCCGGTCACGACCTGCTGGAGGGTGACCCGGGCGCCGGCGGTGGCGGCGGCCAGCCCCTCGTCGGCCCGGGCGGCGGCGTTGACGTCGTCGAACCACGCCGCCGACAGGTAGGCCGCCACGCCACCGGTTCTACCGCCGCCGCCGCCGTGCGCCAAGTCGGCGCCGGCCCGGGGACCGGCTCCGGCCGGGAGGAGGCGGCGCGCCCGTCGCCCACCGCCGGTGCCCCGGCCCTCAGGGAGCCAGGCCGGGCAGGCCGTCGATGCTCCCGGCGTTGCGCTCGGCCTGGTAGCGGGCGATCCCCTGCGGGCCCTTGCGCACCGCCCACCGGTCGAGGTCGGACCGGTCGGCCTGGAAGGCCATGATCGGCACCCCGTAGCCGCACGACTCGGCCACCCGGTCGACGTCGACCCGGATCACCGACCGGATGCCGGGGCGGGGCGGGAAGCGACCGGCCAGGCCGGCGAAGCGGTCGTCGCCGGGCAGGACCGCCTCGCCCCGGCCGTGCAGGCGCACGATGCGGGGAGGCCCCTCGAAGGCGCAGAACATCACCACGATGCGGCCGTTCTCGCGCAGGTGGGCCACCGTCTCGATGCCGCTCCCGGTGAGGTCGAGGTAGGCGACGGTGGCCGGCCCGAGCACGGCGAAGGTGCCGGCCAGGCCCTTGGGCGACAGGTTGAGGTGGCCGTCGGGGGACAGCGGCGCGGTGGCGACGAAGAAGACGGGCTGGGCGGCGAGGAACCCGCTCAGCCGGTCGTCGATCACGTCGTGCGTGCGGCCCACGGCGCGAGTCTCCTACCATCCGGCGGCCATGGACGAGCCCGACCCGGTGTGGGAGCGCCGCCACCCCGATCGGCCCGAGTCGTGGTCGTTCGACTTCTTCACCGCCGACGCCGCCCTGGCCGGCTTCGTCGGCCTCACCATCTGGCCCGCTCCCCGCGCCGCCTGGTACTGGGCGGCGCTGGTCGGGCGCCGCCGCCCCTACCTGCTGGTGCGGGACCTGGACGTGCCCGCCCCCCGGTCGCCGACCTCGAGGGAGGTCAGGGCCGACGGCCTCTGGGCCGACGTCAACTGCGAGACGCCGTTCGACCACTGGAGCGTGGGCCTGGAGGCCTTCGGGGTCGCCCTCGACGACCCCGACGAGGCGCTGGGCGCCGAACGGGGCGACCGGACCGGGCTGGGGC
>JBKHXC010000044.1:0-6099 GCA_046566225.1 Acidimicrobiia bacterium | reverse complement strand
ATGGTCGAGGTCGGCCCCGCCGGCGGCCAGGCTGCGGATGACCTCGGTGATCTGCTCGCTGTACGGGCGGGCGGCGGCCACCCGCTGCTGGGCCTTGACGATGCGCGAGGCGGCGATGAGCTCCATGGCCTTGGTGATCTTCTTGGTGTTCTGGACGCTCTTGATCCGCCGGCGGAGGATCCGCTCCTTGCCGCCCGCCATCGTTACGCCGCTGCTTCCGCGTCGGGGTCGTCGGCCTGGAACTGCGCGGCGAAGCCCTTCACCGCCTCCTCCAGGGCGTTGCCCTCGGGGAGCTTGCCGGAGCTGCGGATGCCCTCGAGCAGGTCGGCGTGGCGGGTGCGCATGTACTCGAGCAGCTCGGCCTCGAAGCGCCGCACGGACGGGACGGGGACGGGGTCGAGGAAGCCGGCCGTGCCCGCGTAGATGGACACCACCTACTCCTCCACCGGCGCCGGCGAGTTCAGGGGCTGCTTGAGCAGCTCGGTGAGCCGGTAGCCCCGGTCGAGGTAGCCCTGGGAGGTCTTGTCCAGCTCCGAGCCGAAGGTGGCGAACGACTCCAGCTCCCGGAACTGGGCCAGGTCGATCTTCATGGTGCCGGCCACCGACTTCATGGCCTTGACCTGGGCGGCGCCCCCCACCCGCGACACCGAGATGCCCACGTTGATGGCCGGTCGCACGCCGGCGTTGAACAGGTCGGCCTCCAGGTAGATCTGCCCGTCGGTGATGGAGATGACGTTGGTGGGGATGTAGGCGGACACGTCGCCCGCCTTGGTCTCGATGACCGGCAGGGCGGTGAGCGACCCGGCGCCCCGCTCGTCGCTGAGCTTGGCGGCCCGCTCCAGCAGGCGGCTGTGGAGGTAGAACACGTCGCCCGGGTAGGCCTCCCGCCCGGGGGGGCGGCGCAGGAGCAGCGACACCTGGCGGTAGGCCTCGGCCTGCTTGGACAGGTCGTCGTAGACGATGAGGGCGTGCTCGCCGTTCTCCATCCAGTTCTGGCCGATGGCGCAGCCGGCGTAGGGGGCCAGGTACTTGAACGGCGCCGGGTCGTCTGCGGGGGCGTTCACCACCACCGTGTAGTCGAGGGCGCCGTACTTCTCCAGGGTGGCCACCGTCTGGGCCACGGTGGAGCCCTTCTGGCCGATGGCCACGTAGATGCACTTCACCCCCAGCCCGCGCTGGTTGATGATCGTGTCGATGGCGACGGTGGTCTTGCCCGTCTTGCGGTCGCCGATGATGAGCTCGCGCTGGCCCCGGCCGATGGGCACCATGGCGTCGATGGCCTTGATGCCGGTCTGGAGCGGTTCGTGCACGGGCTTGCGTCCGGTGATGCCGGGCGCCTGGACCTCCAGGCGGCGGGTCTTGTCGGCGTTGACGGGGCCCTTGCCGTCGATGGGCTGGCCCAGGGCGTCCACCACCCGCCCGAGCATGGCGTCGCCCACGGGGACCGACAGGATGCGCCCGGTGGCCCGCACCGACTGGCCCTCCTGGATGTGGGTGGCCTCGCCCAGGATGACGGCGCCGATCGACTCCTCGTCGAGGTTGAGGGCCAGCCCCACCGTGCCGCCCTCGAACTCGAGCAGCTCGTTCACCGCCGCGTCGGGGAGGCCGGAGACGCGGGCGATGCCGTCGCCCACCTCGGCGATGCGCCCCACCTGGGCGGCCGACATCGACGGCGTGAACCCCTGCAGGCGCCGGCGCAGGGCGGCGGTGATGGCGTCGGGGTCGATGGTGAAGCCGCTGGGCTGGTCTTCCGGCACGGTGGGCTCTGCCACGTCCTAGATCACTTCCTTCAGTTGGTCGAGGCGGTGGCGCACCGACCCGTCGAACACGGTGTCGCCGATGCGGGCGACCACGCCGCCCATCACGCCGGGGTCGACGACGGCCTGCACGCTGACAGTCTTGCCCGTGGCGGACGACAGCGCGGCGCCCAGGCGCTCCTTGGCCCGGTCGTCGAGGGGGACGGCGGTCCGCACCTCGGCCACCACCTCCGACCGCTCCGCCGCCGCCCGCTCGACCAGCTTGTCGATGATGCCCGGCAGCTCCCGGCCCCGCCCGGCGGCCACCACGAAGGCCACCAGGGCGGAGGTGAGCGGCGAGGCGCCGGCGCCGCCCAGCAGGTCGTCGACGATGGCGAGGCGGCGCTCGACGGGCACGGCCGGGTCGGTGAGGGTGGAGCGCAGCTCCTCGTTGGCCTCGAAGGTGCGGGCGACCCGGAACAGCTCGTCCTCGACGGTGTCGAGGGCGTCCTCGGCCTTGGCCACCTCGAAGAGGGCGGCGGCGTAGGCGTCGGCCCGCTCGCTCATGCCCCGCTCACTTCCCGTTGCCGCCGGCACCGACCGAGGCGATGAAGCCGTCGATCAGCCGCATGTTGGCGTCGCGGTCGAGGTTGGCCTCCACCACCTTCTCGGCCAGCTCGATGGCCATGGCGCCCACCCGGCCCTGGAGGTCGGCGGACGCCCGGTGCATGGCGGCAGCGATGTCGTCGCGCGACCGCTGGCGCAGCTCGGCCACCTCGGCCTCCGCCCGCTGCATGAGGTCGCGCCGGAGCTGCTCGGCCGTCTGGCGGGCGTCCTCGATGATGCGGTTGGCCTCGTTGCGGGCGTCGGCCAGCTGGCGCTGGTACTCCTCCAGCACCGACTGGGCCTCGGCCTTCACCCGCTCGGCGTCGTCGAGGTTCTCGCGGATCCGGTTGGTCCGCCCGTCCATCCCCTTCTTGATGCCGGGGTAGGCGAACTTCCACATGAGGAAGAGCAGGGCGAAGAACGAGATCGAGCCCCACACGACCTCCTTGGGCTCGGGGAGGATGGGGCTGGGCGCCTCGTGGCAGTCCTCGGGCTCGTGGCCGCCCTCCTCGAGGAGGTGGATGCACTCCTCGGCGGCGTGGGAGATCTCGGGCTCTTCCGCCTCCTGGGCCGAGGCGGCCCCCGCCACCGCGACCACCGACCCCACGGCGAGGCCGGCGGCGACCAGGATCCGAAGCAGGCCCCGGGCCGGGTCGGAGGTCGCCATCAGCCCGAGATGATGAACGAGAGGACGAACCCGAACAGGGCCAGCGCCTCGGTGAAGGCGATCCCCAGGAACATGGTGGTGCGCACCATGCCGGCGGCCTCCGGCTGGCGGGCCATGGCCGTGATGGCGTTGCCCACGACGAGGCCGATGCCGATGCCGGGGCCGATGGCCGCCCCGCCGTAGACGATGCCCCGACCGATGGCAGTGAGGCCCGCGGTCGGATCGGCCGCCGCCGCCTCCTGCGCCAAGATCAACGCGTCCAACACAGCTGTCCTCCTAGTGCTCGGGATGCATGGCGCCGCCGATGTACACGGCGGCGAGGATGGTGAAGATGAACGCCTGCAGAACCGCGACCAGCACCTCGAAGCCGGTGAGGGCCACGAGAAGGGCGCCCGGGAGGGCGGCGCCGACCACCGTCGCCTTGAACAGGGCGGCGGCGATGACGGCGAAGCTCGCGAGCAGGAGGTGGCCGGCCAGCATGTTGGCGAAGAGCCGCACGGCGAGGGACAGGGGCCGCACGAGGAGGGTGGAGACCAGCTCGATGGGCGTGACCAGGACGTAGAGCGCCTTGGGGACGCCGGGCGGGAACATGACCGACCGGAAGTAGCCGAAGAAGCCCTGGTGCCTGATGCCGACGGCGAGGAAGATCACCCACACCAGCAGGGCGAGCAGGGCGGGGACCGCCATGCGGGCGTTCACCGGCATCTGGATGAGCGGGATGATCCCGAAGATGTTGCCCACGAAGATGAAGCTGAACATGGTGAGCAGGAACGGCGTGTACTTGAGCCCCTCGGGCCCCATGGTCTGGAGGATGATCCCGTCCTGGACGAACTCGACGACCGACTCGGCGAAGTTCTGCACCCCCGTGGGCACCAGGCTGCGGCGGCTGCCGGCGGTGGCGAACACCCCGAACACCACGGCCACCGACAGGAACATCAACAGCACCACCTTGTTGACCGCGAACAGCCCCGAGCCGAACAGGTCGGGCCACTCGATGAGGTGGCTGACGGGCGGGAACTCGAGGGCGAGGAGGGCCATGGGTCAGCTCCGTCCGAGAGGGGGCTTGAGGCCGGGGTAGGCGAGCGACAGCGACAGGTGGCGGGCCTCCCACCACAGCAGGCCCACCTGGGCGACGACGATGGTGAGGCCGAGGGGGACGAGCTCGACCCAGGCGAGGTCCCGGACCAGCGACACGGCCAGCACGATCACCGCCAGGCGCAGGGCGAAGCCGCCGGCGGCCACGCCGGCCAGGACGGCGAGCGAGCGCCGGGCGGCCCACGCCATCAGGGCGCCGGCGGCGGCCAAGTTGGCCAGGACGAGCACGAGGCCGAAGGCGGCCGAGAGGGCGCCGTCGCGCCCGTGGAAGGCGGCGCCGAGGACGACGGGCACGGGGGCGAAGGGGAGGGCCCGGCGGACCATGTCCGTCGCCATGTCCCACTCCAGCCCCGGCCCGGCGGCGGCGCCATCGGCGACGGCGCTCACGACGGGCCCCGGCGGGCCGGCGCCGGCCGGGCCCAGGGCCGCTCGGCCTCGTGGGCCCGCATGGCGACCTCGTAGGCGAAGTAGGCCCGGACGAACACCCCGGCGAGGGCGAAGACGGCCAGCGCCACGGCCAGCAGCGGCCCGGTGCCGGCCAGCCGGTCGAGGGCGTGGCCGCCGAGGGCGAACACGGCGGGGACGGCGACGAGCTCGACGGCCCGCGCCAAGGTGTCACCGAACCCGTTGTAGAGCTCTCGCCTCTCGCGCAGGTCCAACCCGAATGCCCCTCTGGCCTTGTGAACCGGTTCGCAATCTACGGGCCGCCCGTCGGGAGCCGCAAGTTCGCCGCCGGTCACGAGCCCTCCGCCTCCCGCCGGCGGTCGGCCAGGTCGACGACCTCGGCCAGCGGGGCGGCGGGCGCCCCGGCCCCCGCCTGGTCGGCGTCGGCCCGGGCCTCGGCGTCCGCCTCCGCCTTCTGGCGCACGCCCGGGTGGAACAGGGTGTAGAGGGCGACCACCAGCCCGGCGCCGGCGAAGGGGATGGCGGCGTTGCCCTCGTTGGTGAAGGTGGGGAACAGGACGATCCCCGACAGGATGGCGGTCCACGCCCACAGGATCACGACCGAGCGCCGGTGACCGTGGCCGAGGCGCATGAGCCGGTGGTGCAGGTGCTCCTTGTCGGGCGCCGAGAGCCGGGTGCGCCGCACCGAGCGCCGCAGGATGGCGAACAGCGTGTCGACGATCGGCACCCCGAGGACGAACAGGGGGATGAAGATGGGCGCGAAGAAGAAGTAGGTCTGGCCGCTGAACTGGTCGGCGGTGCGGCCCCCCACCACCATGGTGGACGCCGCCATGAGCAGCCCCAGCAGCAGGGAGCCGGCGTCGCCCATGAACATCCGGGCCGGGTGGAAGTTGTGGGGCAGGAACCCCAGGCACACCCCGCACACGATCACCGCCACCAGGGGGCCGACGTTGTCGGGCGGCAGCAGGCCGGCGCTCGACAGGCGGTCGCCGTAGACGAAGAAGGCGCCGGCGGCGATGGCCACGATGCCGGCGGCCAGGCCGTCCAGCCCGTCGATGAGGTTGACGGCGTTGGCGATGGCCACGACCCACAGCACGGTGAGCAGGGGCGCCAGGTCCGGCGAGATGGACACGATGTCCAGGAACGGGACGCGGAAGTAGAACATGGTGACGCCGAGGAACGACAGGACGCTCCCGGCGAGCACCTGGCCGGCCAGCTTGGCCGGCGCCGACACCTCCCGCAGGTCGTCCACCAGCCCGACCAGGTACATGACGGCCGCCGCCAGCACCACGCCCAGCGGCTCCGACGACTCGAAGGCGTCGTCGAACTGCGGCAGGCGCGAGGCCACGAACATGGCCAGGAGGACGGCGCCGAACATGGCGGTCCCCCCGGCGGTGGGCGTGGGGGTGACGTGGACGTGGCGCTCGTCGGGCAGGACGACCGCCCCGGCCCGGACGGCGCCCCGGCGGACCCAGAAGCCGAACACCCACGTGGCGAGGGCGGCCACCACCAGCACCACGCCATAGGCGAGCACCTCAGTGCTGTTCTCCCCGGCCGGGGCCCCAACCCCGGCCTCCTCCGCCAGGCGGG
>JBKHXC010000043.1:0-4538 GCA_046566225.1 Acidimicrobiia bacterium | reverse complement strand
CGCGACGATGGGCCGGAGGCGGCGGGAGCGGCCGCCCCGCCGGGGGTTCATCCCGGCGTCACCGCCGTGGCGGCCGCCGTCCACCGGCGGGCCAACCGGCCCCCGTAGGGTCCCGCTCACGGCCCTCGTCCCCGCCGCGCCACGACCCGGCCGGGGGCGGGGCCGCAGCGCGCCCCGGCGCCCACGCCGCCCCGGGCCGCGAGGCGCACGTCGGCCGATGTTCAACCGCCGTTCACCTGGTGTGCACCCGCCGGTGATCCCCCCGTCAGGGTGGTTCCCTAGGTTGCGCGGCGACGGGCCGGGCACGCGGACGGCCCGCGCCACGACCCACAGGAGGGCGGATCGGACCATGAGGCGATCGAGCACGCGGTACGTACGGGCACTGGCGGTGGCGGGGGCCGCGGCGCTCGTGCTGGGCGCCTGCGGGGGCGACGACGACGCCGCCGGCGGCGGGGTGGGCGCCGGCGGCGAGGAGGAGCTGAGCGGCTCCATCACCATCGACGGGTCCTCCACCGTCGCCCCTGTCAGCGAGGCCATCGCCGAGGAGTTCCGCAACGTCCAGCCGGGCGTGAACGTGTCGGTGGGCACCTCGGGGACGGGCGGCGGGTTCAAGAAGTTCTGCGCCGACGAGATCGACGTCGCCGACGCCTCCCGCCCCATCAAGGACGAGGAGGTCGCCGCCTGCGAGGCGGCGGGGGTGGAGTTCACCGAGCTGCGGGTGGGCCTCGACGGGCTGGCCATCGTCACGTCGGCCGAGAACGACTTCCTCCAGTGCCTGAGCATCGAGCAGCTGGCGACCATCTTCAAGCAGGGCGGCGCCACCACCTGGGACGAGGTCGACCCCTCCTTCCCGGCCGAGAGCATCGCCATCTTCGCCCCCGGGACCGACTCGGGCACCTACGACTTCTTCGTGGAGGAGGTCCTCGGCGCCCCGGGCGAGGAGGGCAGCGTCCCGCCCCGCACCGACTACACCGCCTCGGAGGACGACAACACCCTCGTCCAGGGCATCAAGGGCGAGAGGAACTCGTGGGGCTACTTCGGCTTCGCCTACTTCAGCGAGAACGAGAGCGTGCTGAAGGCCATCGAGGTGAAGGGCGAGGACGGCGAGTGCGTGGCGCCCAGCGACGAGACCGTCGAGTCGGGCGACTACGTGCTCAGCCGGCCCCTGTTCATCTACGTCAAGAACGCGGCGCTGGCCCGGCCCGAGGTGCAGGAGTTCGTGCGCTTCTACCTGGAGACGACGCCCGAGCTCATCGGCGACGTGGGCTACACGGCCTCGCCCGCCGAGGACTACGAGAAGGGCCTCGAGGCCCTGGAGTCGGCCACCTGAGCCACGCCCGCCGACGCTGGCTGCCGGGGCCGCCCGGCAGCTAGCGTCCGCCCGTCGCGACCATGGCGATCCCGCTCCCGCTCCCCGACCGAAACATCACCCGGCACCGGTCGCGCCCCGGCGAGCGCGCCGTCGTCGGGCTCCTGGCCGTGTGCGCCCTGGCCTCGGTGCTCGTGACGGTGGGGATCGTGGCCGTCCTGGCCGGCGAGACCATCCGCTTCTTCACCAAGATCCCGGTGCTCGACTTCCTGACCGGGACCCGGTGGGCGCCGCTGGGCGGGCGGGTGGAGGCGGGCGACTTCGGCGTCCTGCCCCTGGTGAACGGCTCGCTGATGATCGCCGCCGGCTCGCTGTTCGTGGGCCTGCCCCTCGGGCTGGCCACCGCCGTCTACCTGTCGGAGTACGCCAGGCCGCGGGTGCGGTCCGTGGTCAAGCCCGTGCTGGAGGTGCTGGCCGGCATCCCCACCGTGGTGGTGGGGTTCTTCGCCCTGAACTTCGTCACGCCGTCGCTGCTCCGGCCCCTGTTCGGCGAGGAGCGGGTGTTCATCTTCAACGCCGCCGCCGGCGCCGTGGCCGTGGGGCTCATGATCCTGCCCGTCATCGCCTCCATCAGCGAGGACGTCATGCGGGCCGTCCCCCAGGCGCTGCGGGAGGCCGCCTTCGGGCTGGGGGCCAGCCGCCGGGTCGTCGCCCTGCGGGTGGTGATGCCCGCCGCCCTGTCGGGCATCGCCGCCTCGGTGATCCTGGCCGTGTCCCGGGCGGTGGGCGAGACCATGGCCGTCACCATCGCCTCGGGCAACACCCCCCGGCTCACCACCGACTTCTTCGAGTCCATCCAGACCCTCACCGCCTACATCGCCCAGACCGTCAGCGGCGAGGCCGCCGCCGGCACCACCCGCTACCAGTCGCTGTTCGCCGTGGGCTCCACCCTGTTCCTCATGACCCTGGCCATGAACGTCGTCAGCATGCGCCTCGTCCGCCGCTTCCGCCAGGCGTACCAGTGACGGCGGCCGTCGTCGTTCCCACGCCCCTGCGGCTGCGGCGGGGCGCCAGCCGCAGCCGCCTCAGCCTGGTGCTCGACGCCCTGGCCGGCGCCACCCTGTTCCTCGGCACCTTCCTCGGCGTGGTCGCCCTGGGGCTGCTCCTGTTCACGATCTACGACCGGGGCTGGGACCGGCTGGCGGCCGACCCGGGGGCCTTCTTCGGCAACTTCGTGTCCCGGTTCCCGGCCCGGGCCGGCATCAAGGCGGCGCTCCACGGCACGATGTGGCTGATGGGGCTCACCGCCCTGTTCAGCTTCCCGGTCGGCGTGGGTGCCGCCGTGTACCTGGAGGAGTTCGCCCCCCGCAACCGCCTGACCAACCTGATCGAGGCCAACATCGCCAACCTGGCCGGCGTGCCGTCGGTCGTCTACGGCATCCTGGGCCTCGGCGTGTTCGTGCGGTTCCTGGAGCTCGGCCCCAGCCTGCTGGCCGGCGGGCTCACCCTGGGGGTGATGAGCCTGCCCATCATCATCATCGCCGCCCGGGAGTCGCTGCGCGCCGTCCCCGAGTCGATCCGGCTGGCCGCCTACGCCCTGGGCGCCACCAAGTGGCAGGCGGTGCGCCACCACGTGCTCCCCGCGGCCATGGCCGGCACCATGACCGGCGTCATCCTGTCGCTGTCGCGGGCCATCGGGGAGACGGCCCCCCTCCTCGTCATCGGCACCGCCGTGTCGATCTTCAACACGCCCGACGACGTGCGCGACCCCTTCTCGGCCCTGCCCGTGCTGATCTTCAACTGGACCAGCCGGCCCCAGCCCGCCTTCGCCGAGGCGGCGGCCGCCGCCAGCATCGTCCTGCTCGCCATGCTCCTGGCCATGAACGCGGTGGCCATCTTCGTCCGCAACCGCTTCTCGACCCGGTGGTGACCCCGTGCCCGATCCCCATGCCACGTTGAGCCAGCCGGCCGGCGACCCGGCGAGCGCCGCCGGCCCCACCCGGCGACCCGAGGTGCACGCCGGCGACGACGCGGTGACCTTGGCGCCCGGCGCCCCCGTGTTCCGGATCGCCGACCTCAGCTTCTACTACGGCGCCTTCCGGGCCATCCGGGGCGTCAGCATGGACGTCGCCGAGAACCGGATCACGGCCGTGATCGGCCCGTCGGGATGCGGGAAGAGCACCTTCATCCGCTGCCTCAACCGCATGAACGAGCTCATCCCCGGCACGCGGGTGGAGGGCCGGATCGCCTACCACGACCAGGACCTCTACGGCGACGACGTCGACCCCATCGAGGTGCGGCGGCGCATCGGGATGGTGTTCCAGAAGCCCAACCCCTTCCCCAAGTCGATCTACGACAACGTGGCCTTCGGCCCCCGGGTCAACGGGACGCGGCCGGCCAGCATGGAGGACCTGGTGGAGGAGTCGCTGCGCAAGGCCGCCCTGTGGGACGAGGTCAAGGACGAGCTCAAGAAGAGCGCCTTCTCGCTGTCGGGCGGCCAGCAGCAGCGCCTCTGCATCGCCCGCTGCATCGCCGTGCGGCCCGACGTCATCCTCATGGACGAGCCGTGCTCGGCCCTCGACCCCCTGGCCACCAACCGCATCGAGGAGCTCATGATCGAGCTCAAGCGCGACTACACGATCGTCATCGTCACCCACAACATGCAGCAGGCCGCCCGGGTGTCGGACCGCACCGCCTTCTTCACCGCCGAGGTGACCGACGACGGCCGGGAGCGCACCGGGGTGCTGGTGGAGTTCGACCGCACCGAGAAGATCTTCACCGCCCCCTCCGACCGGCGCACCGAGGACTACATCACCGGCCGCTTCGGCTGAGCCCTGCCCGCCGCTCACGTAGGGAGGAAGCCAGGGCGGGAGCCTCCTACGCCGAGCAGCGCTGGACGTCCAGGGCTTCGCCGACGACGCCGCGAGCGTAGGCCGGCAGCCAGGGCGCCCGGCCGGGGCGGCGGCCGCCGTCCCCGGAGCGCCGCACCGGGCCCGCCACAACGCCCAGGCCGGTCCGCCAGGGCGCCGGCCCGCCCCGCCCCCTCAGCCGGGAGCGGGCGCCGGGCGGGTTCATGCGGCAGGGAAGGGCGCATGGCGCCACTTGGTGCCGCATGAAACTCGACCCCCGCCGCCCCCTCAGCCGGGAGCCGGTGGGCCCCGGTGGCGGGCCAGGTTGTGGAACCCGCAGGCGGGGCGACCGTTGGCGGCCACCGTGGCCCCCCCGGCGG
>JBKHXC010000042.1:0-8606 GCA_046566225.1 Acidimicrobiia bacterium | reverse complement strand
GGACATGGAGGGGTTCCCTTCTCATGACGCACGCCCGATGACGTGCGGCGCGTGCGTCGCGCCGGGCGGGAGCGGAAGCGGCTCCTCGCGCGCGCCGTCGCGCTCGATCCACTGGGATGTCCGCCGTACCCCCACCGGGCGGAGGCCGCCGCCCACGGCGACCAGCAGCTCGGAGGGGCGCAGGGCGCGGGGCTGGGCGGCCAGCTCGGCGACGAGGGTGGTGCCGTCGACGGCGCAGGCCAGGATGCCGGGCCGCACGTCCTGGTCGCTGCGCCGGCCCTTGCGCTCGCGGGGGATGACGAGGGCGGGGGCGGCCAGCGCCGCCTCCACGGCGGCGGCCAGCCGGCCGGGCGCCAGCCCGGCCGTCTCCACCACCCAGGTGCAGGACGTGACGACCTCCTGGAGGGACCCGGCGGCGGGGTCGACGGGCGCCGCCGCCAGCACGTCGACGCCGACGGGCAGGGCGGCGCCCAGCCGCGACGGGAGGGCGGCGACGTCGGCGGTGGCGCCCTCGGCCACCTCGACGTCGAGGTACTCGGCCACCGACTCGGCGCCGGTGGGCAGGGCCAGGCCGAAGCTGACCCGGGGCCGGGGCGAGAACCCCTGGGTGTAGGCCAGGCGCAGCTCCACCCGCCGGAAGGCCCGCTCCCACATGCGCGCCACGTCCCGGTGGCTGGTCCAGCGCACCTTGCCCAGCTTGGAGAACCGGAACCGCAGCCTCACGAGGGCCTCGGGGCGAGGAGGCGCACCGGGACCGAGCCGCCGGTGGAGAGGTCCTGGCCGGTGCCCTGGCTCCCCCCGGCGGGCGGCACGGGGGACGCCACCACGTGCTCGATCCCGAAGCCGGTGCAGGCCCCGCAGTCGTAGCACGGCGTCCACCGGCAGTCCTCCACCCCCGACGCGGCCAGGGCGTCCTGCCAGTCCTGCCACAGGAAGTCCTTGTGGAGCCCGGCCGAGAGGTGGTCCCAGGGCAGGACCTCGTCCTCGCCGCGGTGCCGGTGGACGTACCAGTCCATCGACAGGCCGGCGCGGGCCATGGCCGCCTCCCAGCGCCCCAGGTCGAAGTGCTCGGACCACTCCTGGAAGGTCCCCCCCGAGCGCCACACGTCCTCGATGACGGCCCCCAGGCGGCGGTCGCCCCGGCTGGCCAGCCCCTCGGCCACGCTGGCCCGGGGGTCGTGCCACTTGAGCTGGACGCCGCGGTCGCGGCGCACGGCGTCCTTGAGCAGGTTGACCTTGGCCCGCAGGGCGGGGGCGGTCGCCTGCCCGAACCACTGGAACGGCGTCTGCGGCTTGGGGACGAAGCCGCCCACCGAGGCGCTCACCGTGACCCGGCCCGTGTGGCGGCGCCCGATGGCCGCGCAGTTGCGGGCCAGCTCGGCGATGCCCAGCACGTCGTCGTCGGTCTCGGTGGGCAGGCCGACGAGGAAGTACAACTTCATGCGCTGCCACCCCTGGGAGAAGGCGGACTCGGCCGCTCCGTACAGGTCCTCCTCCCGGATGAGCTTGTTGATCACCCGGCGCATCCGCCAGGTCCCGCCCTCGGGGGCGAAGGTGAGCCCGGTGCGGCGCACCTTGGCGATCTCGCTGGCGATGCCCACCGTGTAGGCGTCCACCCGCAGGCTGGGAAGGCTCACGCCCACCGAGCCCTGGCACATCGGGTCGTTCACGATGCCCCCGACCACGTCCTCGATCCCCGAGTAGTCGGCGCTCGACAGGGAGGTGAGGCTGACCTCGTCGTAGCCGGTGCGGCGCAGCCCGGCCGTCACCATGGAGCGGACCTGGTCGGCCGGGCGCTCGCGCACCGGCCGGGTGATCATGCCGGCCTGGCAGAACCGGCAGCCCCGGGTGCATCCCCGGAAGATCTCCACGTTGAGCCGGTCGTGGACCACCTCGGTGAGCGGCACCAGCTGGCGCCTGGGGTAGGGCCACGCCCCCAGGTCGGCGATGGTCCGCTTCTCCACCCGCTCGGGGACGTCGGGGTGCCGGGGGGTGACGGCCACCAGGCGCTCGCCGTCGTAGGCCACGTCGTACATCGACGGCACGTAGACGCCGGGCACGGCGGCCAGGTCGCGCAGCAGGCGCTGGCGCGACCCCGCCGTGCGCCCACCGGCCTTCCACGCCGCCACCGCCCGGGTGACGTCGGCCACCGCCTCCTCGCCGTCGCCCAGCACGAACAGGTCGACGAAGTCGGCCAGGGGCTCGGGGTTGAACGCGCAGTGGCCTCCGGCCGCCACCAGCGGGTGCTCGGGGCCCCGGTCGGCCGCCCTGACCGGCACGCCGGCCAGGTCGATGCAGTTCAGAACGTTGGTGTACACCAGCTCGGCCGACAGGTTGAACGCCAGCAGGTCGAAGTCGGCGGCCGGCCGGGAGCCCTCCACGCTGAACAGGGGCACCCGGGCGGCGCGCATCTCGGCCTCCATGTCGACCCACGGGGCGTACGAGCGCTCGGCCACCGCGTCGGGCCGCTCGTTGAGGATCTCGTAGAGGATCTGGAGCCCCTGGTTGGGCAGGCCGATCTCGTAGGCGTCGGGGTAGATCAGCAGCCACGCCGCCTTGTGGGGGGCGTGGTCGGGCTCCAGGACGCCGTCCTCGCAGCCGATGTACCGCGCCGGCTTCTGGACCCTGGCCAGGAGGGGCTCGATCCGTGGCCACAGCGAGGTCATTTGGCACGAAGTCTAGCGGCCGGCCTTCCCACCACCCCCGTCGGCCCGGATCTCCCCTGCCGGGCGATGAACGCCCGGCCACAGAGTTGCGCTCGCGGCGCCAACGTCCGTGGCCGCTCTCGCCGCCGCAGGCGGCCTCTGCGGCTGCGGACACCGAGAAGGGACAGGGCGGAGGCGGCGCGAGCTCCGCTCGCCCGCCGGAGACGATCGAACTCGACCGAATGGAGTGAGCGAAGCGAACGAATGAGGTCGAAGCCTCAGCTGAACCGGCGCATGTGGACGTTGAGGACGAGGCCGATGGCGACGAAGGCGGCGATGGTCGCCGACCCGCCGTAGCTGAGGAACGGGAGGGGGATGCCGGTGATCGGCATGATGCCCATGGTCATGCCCACGTTCTCGAACACCTGGAAGACGAACATCGAGAGCACGCCGACGCACATCACCGTCCCCGAGAGGTCCTTGGACAGGGCGGCGGCCCGCCAGGTGCGCCACACCACCAGGGCGAAGAGGGAGAGCACCAGGGCCGACCCGACCAGGCCCAGCTCCTCGCCCACCACCGTGAAGATGAAGTCGGTGTGCTGCTCGGGCACGTAGGACAGCTTGGTCTGGGACCCCTCGAACAGCCCCTTGCCGGTGAGCCCGCCGTTGGCGATGGCGATCTTGGACTGGTTGAGGTTGTAGGCGGCCCGCTGGGTGCCCTGGTCGGGGTTGAGGAAGGCGCCCAGGCGCTCCCTCTGGTAGTCCTTGAGCACGCCGAGCTGGAGCACGGCGGCCATGGCGACCACGCCGGCCAGGCTGAGCAGCGCCATGTGCCGGGGGCGGGCGCCGGCCACCAGGAGGGCGCCCATGGTGATGGCGGCGAACACCAGCACGGTGCCCAGGTCGGGCTGGAGGTTGATGAGGGCCATTGGGACCCCGGCCATGGCCAGCGCGGCGAGCAGCCGGCGGCCGTCGAGGTCGCCGCGGTGGGCGGCGGCGAAGGCGGCCAGGCTGACGATCAGGCCCACCTTGGCCAGCTCCGAGGGTTGGAACTGGAACCCCCCGAGCTGGAACCAGGCCTGGGCCCCCCGCCGGTTCGACCCCAGGGGCGACAGGACCAGCACCAGCGCGCCGACCGAGGCCAGGTAGACGAGGGGGGCGAAGTCGCGGAACACCCGGTAGTCGACGGTCGCCACCAGGACCATGAGGCCCACGCCGACCAGGGTGAACACCGCCTGGCGGCGGAGGAAGAACTGCTCGTCGGCGCCCAGGTTGCGGCTGGCGCTGTACACCATGAGCACGCCCAGGCCGGCCAGGGCCAGCACGGCCCCCAGCAGGGTCACGTCCACGTGGCGCCACGGCGCCGCCGAGTCGCGCCCCGACCACGACGCCCGGGTGGGCACGGCCGTGGTGGCCATCAGTCGACCGCCTCGGCCAGGCGGACGGGCCCGGGCGGCGTGCCGGCCAGGCCCTCGAAGATGCGCCGGGCGACGGGGGCGGCCGCCGACCCCCCGTAGCCCGCCTCCTCCATGACGACGGCCACCACGTACTGCGGGTCGTTGGCCGGGGCGTAGGCCACGAACAGCGAGGTGTCCTGCTTGGTCCGCACCTCGGCCGTGCCCGTCTTGCCGGCCACGGGGAAGGTGCCCAGCGGGAAGCCCGAGAACGCGCCGACCGCCGTCCCGTCCTCGTCGCTCAGCGCCAGGCGCAGGCCCTGGTCGATCACCGAGCGGTGCCCGGGGTCGATGGCCACCTTGGAGGCGACCTCCACCGGGACCTCCCTGACCGGCTCCCCGTTGGGCTCCAGCACCCGGGCGGCCACCCGGGGGGTGAGGACGGTGCCCCCGTTGGCGAACGCGGCGTAGGCGTTGGCCAGCTGGAGCGGCGTCACCGCCACCTCGCCCTGGCCGATGGACAGGTTCACGTTGTCGCCCGTCCGCCAGTCGCCGTTGGGGAACTTGTCGGGGTACTCGGCGTGCAGGCGCTTGCGGGACTCGGGGTCGGGGATGCGGCCCCGCATCTCGCCGGCCAGCTCGATGCCGGTGCGGGCGCCGAGGCCCAGGTCGCGGGCCGCCTCCTGGATGGCGGTGCGGACGGGCCCGGCCTGGGTCCAGAAGCCGGCGCCCAGGTCGTAGAAGAAGGCGTCGCTGGACACGGTGAGCGCCCGGGACAGGCCGATCCGTCCCCAGGCCCGGTTCCCGGCGTTGCGGTAGACGCACTTCTCGCCCCGGCAGTTGCGGATCCGGTACGAGCCCTCGTCCACGAAGGTGGTGTTGGGGGCGATGAGCCCGGTGCGGAGGGCGGCCAGGGCGGTGAACAGCTTGAACGTCGACCCGGGGGCGTACTGGCCCTGGAGGGCGCGGTTGTTGAGCGGGTAGTGGTTGGCCGGGTCCTGGAGGGCGGCGAAGACCTCGGGGCGGATCCCGTTGACGAAGTCGGCGGGGTTGTACGACGGGCTCGACGCCATGGCCAGCACCGACCCGTCGCGGGGGTCGAGCACCACCACCGAGCCGGCGGGCGCCAGGAAGGACTTGGCGAAGTTGCGGTCGTAGCGCGACCGCGCCGCCTCCAGGCCCTTGGCCAGCGACTCCTCGGCCAGCGCCTGGACGTCGAGGTCGACGGTGAGCTGGACGTCCTTGCCCCGGCGGGGCGGGCGGCTGGACAGCGGCGGGGTCAGCACCCGGCCGATGGCGTCCACCTCCAGCTCGACCCGCCCCGGCTCGCCCCGCAGGTCGGCCTCGTAGGCGGCCTCGACGCCCGACTTGCCGATGTCGTCGCCCAGCCGGTAGCCGTCGCCGGCACGGGCGTCGAGCTCCATCTTGTTGATCTCGCCCACGTAGCCGAGCAGGTGGGCGGCCAGCGGGCCGTGCGGGTAGGTCCGCTCGGCCACCGTGGCGGCGTCCACCCCCGGGAAGTCGGCGCTGTGCTCACGGAGGTAGACGACCAGCTCCTCGGGGACGTCCTCGGCCACCGGCACCGGCTTGTAGGGGCTGTAGCGGCGGTCGTCGATGCGCCGCTGGAGCTCGGATGGGTCCAGGTCGAGGAGGGCGGCCAGGCGGGTGACGACGTCGGGCCGGTCCTTCACGTCGATGCGCTTGACGGTGATCGCCTGGTACCCCCGGTTGTCCACCAGGATGCGCCCCTGGCGGTCGAGGACCCGCCCCCGCGGCGCCGGCTCGTAGACGATGCGCTTCTGGTTCTGCGTGGCCAGCGCCTGGAACGTGTCGGTGTCCATCACCTGGAGGTACCAGAGGCGGGCGAAGAGGGCGGAGAACAGCGACACGACGATGACGCCCACGACGGACAGCCGCAGGCGGGCGCTGTCGTTGCTCACCGGGCGTACGCCCCCTGGGTCCGGGCGGCCAGGGCCCACGCCATGGCCCGCGCCACCGGGGCGGCGAGCACGGCGTTCATGGCGCCCACGCCGCCGGCCACGGCGAGGAGGTGGACCGACATGGCGTACGGCTGGCCGATGAGCGCGCCGAGCAGGGCGTAGCCGACCACCCCGGCGAAGCTCGCCACCAGGGCGGTGACCGGGAGGATCCACCACGCCGAGCGGACGATCCCCGACTGGAGCGCCCCGACGGCGAAGCCGACGATGGCGTAGGTGAGGGCGGACAGCCCGAACGGGGTCTGGACGAACAGGTCGGCGACCAGCCCCAGGGCGAAGCCCAGCACCGCGCCCCGCTCCGATCCGGTGAGGAACCCGCCCGCCACCGCCATCAGCAGGAGGACCCGGGGGTGGGCGTCGCCCACCCGGGTGGTGACGAACAGCGACAGGTGGAGCACCAGCGCCACCAGCACCACGAGGGGGAGGCGGAGGCCGCTCACCGGATGGGCCCCCACTGGAGGACCTTCACGAACACCAGGCGGCGCAGGTCGGCGGTGGGCGCCACGGTGACGTCCTGCTGGAGGGCGCCGCTCGCCGTGGTGGCGGCCACCACCTTGCCCACGGGTATCCCCGGCGGGAACACGCTGTTGTCCAGCCCGCTGGTGACCACCGCCTCCCCCCGCTCCACCTTGGTGGCGGGGTCGACCAGGTCCATCCGCAGGGTCGAGCCCGACCCCCGGCCCACCGCCACGCCCACGTCGCCCGACGTGGCCAGGCGCACGCCCACGCTGGACGAGGCGTCGGTGACCAGCTGCACGATGGACGTGCGGCGGGACACGTCCACCACGCGGCCGACCAGGCCGCCCCCCGACACGACCGGCATGCCCTTGGCCACGCCCGCGTCCCGGCCCCGGTCGATCCCCACGGTGAGGTCGAAGCCCGAGGCGGGCGAGCGCACCACCCGGGCGGCCACCGTCGGGATGTCGCCCACGAAGTCCAGGCCGGCCAGGTCGAGCAGCGCCTCCCGCTCCCGCTCGGCGTCGGCCGCCCGCAGCACCAGCGCCTCCTGCTGGGCCAGCCGGTCCCGGAGGCGGGCGTTCTCGGCCTCCAGGTCGCCGTAGTGCACCGCTCCCTGGAAGAACTCGGTCACCGGCTCGAACACCGCGTCGGCGGCGTCCTTCACCGGCGCCACCAGGTCGCGGGCGCCGTCGCGGGCGCCGTTGATGACGCCCAGCCCGTTGCTGCGCTCGTCCAGGGTCAGCAGGGTCACGGCGGTGAGCACCAGGAGCAGCAGGGTGAAGCGGGGGCGCGAGGTGCGCCGGTAGACGGCCACGAAGGGCGGCTCTCGCGGCTAGTGCCCGCTCGAGGAGATCAGCACCTGCTTGAGGGCGTCGAACTCCTCGAGGCACTGGCCGGCCCCGATGGTGACCGAGTGCAGCGGGTTGCGGGCGATCACGATCGGCATGCCGGTCTCCGAGGAGAGCCGGGCGTCGAGCCCGTGGAGGAGCGCCCCGCCGCCGGTCAGGACGATCCCCTGCTCCATGATGTCGGCGGCCAGCTCCGGGGGGGTCTTGTCGAGGGTGACCTTGACCGAGTCGACGATGGCCGACAGGGGCTCCTCGATGGCGTCGCGGATCTCCTGGGTGCTGGTGACGATCGTCTTGGGCAGCCCGGTGATGAGGTCGCGGCCGCGGATCTCGGCGTGCAGCTCCTCCTCCAGGGCGCAGGCCTAGCCGAGGGCGATCTTGATCTCCTCGGACGTGCGCTCGCCCAGGGCCAGGCTGTACTCCTTCTTGATGAACTGGATGATGGAGTGGTCCAGCTCGTCGCCGCCGATCCGCACCGACTGGCTGGTGACGATGCCGCCCAGGGAGATGACGGCCACCTCGGTGGTGCCGCCGCCGATGTCGACGACCATGTTGCCGGTGGGCTCGTGGACGGGGAGGCCGGCGCCGATGGCGGCGGCCATGGGCTCTTCGATGATGTAGGCGGGCTTGCGGGCGCCGGCGTACTCGGCCGCCTCCTGGACGGCTCGCTGCTCCACGCCGGTGATCCCCGACGGGACGCAGATCACCATGCGGGGCTTGGCGAAGCGGCGCTGGTGGACCTTCTGGATGAAGTACCGCAGCATCTTCTCGCAGATCTCGAAGTCGGCGATGACCCCGTCCTTGAGGGGGCGGATGGCCTGGATGTGGCTGGGCGTGCGCCCGATCATGCGCTTGGCCTCGACGCCCACCGCCAAGGGGCGCCCGTCCTTGACGTTCACCGCCACGACCGACGGCTCGTTGAGGACGATCCCCCGGCCCCGCACGTACACGAGGGTGTTGGCGGTGCCCAGGTCGACGGCCATGTCGCGGCCGAGGAACGACGAGAAGATGTTTTCCGACACGCTGCAACCCCCTCTCCCGAGGTCAGCGCCCAAGGCTAGGTGCCACCCCACCGGAGCGCCAGCGCGGGGGCCGCCGAACCTGTCGCGGGATCGACCCGGATCCGAGTCGTTCCCGCGACCGGTTGGGTCCCGGGGGGGTCACAGACCGGGGAAGAAGAGGTCGATCTCCCGCTTGGCGGACTCGGCGGAGTCCGAGCCGTGGACCAGGTTCTCGGTGAGCACGACGCCCAGGTCGCCGCGG
>JBKHXC010000041.1:0-8426 GCA_046566225.1 Acidimicrobiia bacterium | reverse complement strand
AAGACCGAGCTGGCCCGGTCGCTGGCCGACTTCCTCTTCGACGACGAGAAGGCCCTGGTGCGGGTGGACATGGGCGAGTACCAGGAGAAGCACACGGTGGCCCGCCTCATCGGCGCCCCCCCCGGCTACGTGGGCTACGACGAGGGCGGCCAGCTGACCGAGGCCATCCGCCGCCGCCCCTACTCGGTGGTGCTGCTGGACGAGATCGAGAAGGCCCACTCCGACGTGTTCAACGTCCTGCTCCAGGTCCTCGACGACGGCCGCCTCACCGACGGCCAGGGCCGTACGGTGGACTTCACGAACACCGTCGTCATCATGACGTCCAACCTGCCGGGCCGGCCGGAGGACTTCTTCAAGCCCGAGTTCGTGAACCGCATCGACGAGATCGTCCGCTTCCGGGCGCTGACCCAGGACGACCTGGCCAGGATCGTGGACATCCAGCTGCGGCACCTGGAGAAGCGCCTGGCCGGCCGGCGCCTGTCCCTGGAGGTCACCGACGACGCCCGGGCGTGGCTGGCCCGGCGGGGCTACGACGAGGCCTACGGGGCCCGGCCGCTGCGCCGCCTCATCCAGCGCCACATCGGCGACGCCCTCGCCCTGGCCCTGCTGGAGGGCCGCTCCGACGAGGGGTCGACGGTCAAGGTGGACGTGGACGGCGACGACCTGGTGCTGCGTTAGTGGCGGCGGGTGCGGCCCTCTTGCCGCTGCGAACGCGGCAGAGGTTCGTGGCCAGGGCGCGAGCCCGCTGACGCGGTGCCCAGCCCCTTCGGCCGTGCCTGCCTGATCGTCAACGCCCGGCCCGGGGCCCGGGGGCCGCGGGCGCTGGGGCGGATCGAGCGGGCCCTCGGCGACCACGGCGTGGACCACGACGTGGAGCTCACGGCGGGGCCGGGCGACGCCACCGCCATCGCCGCCCGGCGCCTGGCCGGGGGCTGCCGCTTCCTCGTCGCCGTCGGCGGGGACGGCACCGTGCACGAGGTGGTGAACGCGATGGTCGGCGCCGGGGTCCGGCCGCCGGGGGAGGGGCCGGTGCTGGGCGTGGTGGCCGCCGGCTCCGGGTGCGACTACATCCGCACCTTCGGCATCCCGTCACGGGCCCCCGACGCCGTGGCCCGGCTGGCCGGGCCGGCGGTGCGGGTGGTCGACGTGGCCCGCATCGCCTACGTCGACCGGGTGGGCCGCCCGGCGTCCCGTTGCTTCGCCAACATCGCCGAGGTCGGCCTGGGCGCCGCCACCGCGGCCCGGGCCGAGCGCCTGCCACGCCGCCTCGGCCCGAGCCGCTACCTGGCCGCCTTCTGGGCCGTGCTGCCCTCCTACCGGCCGGGGCCGGCCCGCATCGAGGTCGACGGGGCCGTCGCCCACGACGGCCGGGCGGTGAACGTGGTCGCCGCCAACGGCCGCTACTTCGGCGGCGGCATGCACATCAGCCCCCGGTCCGAGCCCGACGACGGCGCCCTCGACCTGCTCGTCTTCACCGGCCGCAAGACCGACTCGTTCACCATGCTCCCCCGGGTGTACCGGGGCCGCCACCTCCCCCACCGCCGCGTCGTCGAGCTGCGGGGGAGCCGGTTCAGGGTGGAGGCCGGCCAGCGCCTCGAGGTGGAGGCCGACGGCGAGGTGCTGGGCACGGGGCCGGTCACCATCGAGGTGCTGCCTGCGGCGCTGACCCTGAAGGTGTGAGCGGCCCGCCGCCGCGGTGCCGCCCCCCGGTCGTGGTCAGTCGATGGGGAGGGCGGCGAGGAGCTCGGCCTTGCGCTCCTCGAGCTCCTCGGCGCTGATCTGGCCGGCCTCGCGCTGGCGGTGGACCTCTTCGATCATGGCGAGCAGGTCGGCGGCGCGGGCGCCGTCGTGGGGGCCGGGCCGGTCGCTCACCGGCTGCTCCTCCTGGGCCTTCTCCAGCCGCCGGTCCCGCTTGGCCGAGGCCTTGGCCATGCGGGCCCGCTCCCGCTGGAGCTTGTCGAACGTCGTTCGTCGCGTCGCCATGTGGATCCCTTCCTGAGGTTGACGGACAGGCGGACCCGGCGTTGCCTTCCCTCCATCGCGAGCAGCCCGACGCGTCTCGTCGCCACCGAGACTACGCCACGGCCGGGGCCGGCCCGGAATCGCCGGCCCCTCGCCGGGGGGCTACCATGCCCCTCGACGGCGCACATCGCGCCGTCGAGGTCGTAGTGCGACACGGCGGGCGACCGACGTGGGGTTTCCGCTCGAGGTGAGCAGGTGGCCGAGCAACGCCGGCCGTGACCCCCGAGAGGACCCTTCCCCATGCCCGTCCCCACCTCCGCCGGAGACCGCCGCCGGCGGCGCACCTCGCGCCCGCCCGCCCCGCCCCGAGCCGTGGCCGCGCCCACCCTCCCCGCCGCTGCGCCCGCCCCGCCCGCGCCCGCCCGGCCCGCCGGCGACGACGGCGCGGCGGCGTCGTTCGCCGCCCTGGGCGTCCCCGCCCCGCTGTGCGCGGCGCTGGCCCGGGGCGGCATCGCCGTGCCCTTCCCCATCCAGGCGGCGGCGCTGCCCAGCGCCCTCGCCGGGCGCGACGTGCTCGGCCGGGGCCGGACGGGCAGCGGCAAGACGGTCGCCTTCTCGGTGCCGCTGGTCGCCGCCCTGGCCCGGGGGCCGAGGTCGGCCCCTCGCCGCCCCCGCGGCCTGGTCCTCGTGCCCACCCGCGAGCTGGCCGCCCAGGTCGCCGAGGTCCTCGGGCCGCTGGCCGCCGCCGTGGGCCTGCGGGTGGCCACCGTCTTCGGCGGCGTCGGCCAGGGCCCCCAGGTGGCGGGCCTTCGCCGCGGCGTGGACGTGGTCGTGGCCTGCCCCGGCCGGCTGGAGGACCTGGTGGGCCAGGGCCACTGCTCGCTCGACGCGGTGGAGGTCACGGTGGTCGACGAGGCCGACCACATGGCCGACCTCGGCTTCCTGCCCGTGGTCCGCCGGCTCCTCGACCGCACCCCGGCCGGCACCCAGCGCCTGCTCTTCTCGGCGACGCTCGACAACGGCATCGACGTGCTGGTGCGCCGCTACCTGCGCGACCCGGTGACGCACTCGGTGGACTCCGGGGCCGTGCCGCCGGTCGCCATGGCCCACCACGTGCTGACGGTGTCGACCGCCGACAAGGCCGCCGTGGTGCGGGAGCTGGCCGCCGGCCGGCGCCGCAGCCTCCTGTTCACCCGCACCAAGCACGGGGCCCGCAAGCTGGCCCGCCACCTGTCGGCGTCGGGCATCCCCGCCGGCGAGCTGCACTCCAACCTGTCCCAGAGCGTCCGGGCCCGGAACCTGGCCGCCTTCGGCGACGGCTCGACGCTCGTGCTCGTCGCCACCGACATCGCCGCCCGCGGCATCCACGTCGACGACGTCGGCCTGGTGGTCCACGTGGACCCGCCGGCCGAGCACAAGGCCTACCTGCACCGCTCGGGGCGCACGGCCCGGGCGGGGGCCGACGGCGTGGTCGTCTCCCTGGCCACGCCCGACCAGCGGGGCGAGGTGCAGGCGATCGCCCGCAAGGCCGGCATCCGCCCGGCGACCGCCTCGGTGGCGCCCGGTGACGCCCGCATCGCCGCCCTGGTCGGCCCCCCGGCGTCGCTCGTGCGGCCCCGCCCGCCGCTGGACCGCCCGGCGCCCGCCGCCCGGCCCGGGCGGGGCCGGCCCCGCCGCTCGCCGGCGTCGCCGGCCCCGCCCCGACGACCGCGCCCGGGGCCACGGGCCCGGGCCCGCCGGGCGTCCCGTACGATGAGCGCCGAGCGCCTCCCGCACGGGCGTGAGGAGGATCGGCATGGACAGCGCCACGGGCGCCCATCGAGGAGCCGACTTCGACCTGCTCGTGGTCGGCAGCGGGCCCAGCGGCCAGCGGGCGGCGGTGGCCGCCTCCAAGCTGGGCTACCGAGCCGCCGTGGTCGAGCGGTCGCCGTCCCCGGGCGGCGTGTCGGTGCACACCGGGACGATCCCCTCCAAGGCCATGCGGGAGGCCGTCGTCCACCTCACCGGGCTCTCCCAGCGGGACCTGTACGGGCAGAGCTACCGGGTCAAGGACGAGATCACCGTGCAGGACCTGCTGAACCGCACGACCCACGTCGTCCGCAAGGAGGCCGACATCGTGCGCGACCAGCTGGCCCGCAACGCGGTGACCGTCGTGGAGGGCACGGCCCGGTTCGTGGACCCCCACACCGTGGCCGTGGAGCGCCGGGCCGGCGAGCCGGCCCAGCTGCGCGCCGACCGGGTCGTGATCGCGGTGGGCAGCCGGCCCGCCCGTCCCCCGGAGGTCGACTTCGACGGCGTCACCGTCATCGACTCCGACGGGGTGCTCGCCCTCGAGCGCATCCCCTCCTCGCTCGTCGTGGTGGGGGCCGGCGTCATCGGCATCGAGTACGCGTCGATGTTCGCCGCCCTCCGCTGCAAGGTCACCGTCGTCGAGCGGCGCGAGCGGATGCTGGAGTTCGCCGACGTGGAGATGGTCGACGCCCTCCGGTACCACCTGCGCGACCTGGGCACGGTGTTCCGCTTCGGCGAGCACGTCACCGCCGTCGAGCGCCACCCGCGCCAGGCCATGGCCGTGCTGGGCAGCGGCAAGCGCATCCCCGCCGACGTCGTGCTGTACTCGGCCGGGCGCCAGGGCGCCACCGACGACCTGGGCCTCGACCGGGCGGGGCTGGTGCCCGACAAGCAGGGGCGCCTGGAGGTCGACGACTTCTACCGCACCGCCGTGCCCCACATCTACGCCGTCGGCGACGTCGTGGGCTTCCCGGCGCTGGCGTCGACGTCGATGGAGCAGGGCCGCATCGCCGCCCACCACGCGCTGGGGGAGGGGGCCGCCCCCCTCCCCGCCGACGTCCCCATCGGGATCTACACCATCCCCGAGCTGAGCTACGTCGGGCGCACCGAGGAGGAGCTGACCGCCGAGTCCATCGCCTACGAGGTCGGCATCGCCCGCTACCGCGAGCTGGCCCGGGGCCAGCTGGTGGGGGACGCCCACGGGATGCTCAAGCTGCTCGTGTCGCCGGACGACCGCCGCATCCTCGGCGTGCACGTGTTCGGCGCCGGGGCCACCGAGATCGTCCACATCGGCCAGGCCGTGATGGGCTCGGGCGGCACCGTCGACTACCTGGTGGGCGCGGTGTTCAACTACCCGACCCTCGCCGAGGCCTACAAGGTCGCCGCCCTCGACGCCGTCAACAAGATCCGCGCCGTGGCCTCGACCGCCGGCTCCTGACCGGCGCCCGGCCGCGCTGGGCGTCCCCGCCGGGGGCGGTCGGCCGGGACGGCGGACGTGGGCATGACCCCCGACCCTGCCGCCACTGGGCCCGGACGCGCAAAGAGCCCCTGGGAAACAGGGGCTCCTTGCCTCCCGGGGGGCGGGATGTCGACATTGTGCACTTCGGCGGCCCGGTTGGTCAAATGGCCCATTGTCATCGGTCCCAGGCCCTCTACCCTTCGGATGACACACAGGGGGGCAACCCGGGGGGCGGGGGCGCAGAGAGGCCGGGTCTCGGGACCCGGCCACGCGGGCGTCCCCGGCCCGGGACCGGAGGCGTGGGGGCCCCGCCTGCTTGACTTCGGGCGTGGCCCTGGCGACCGACACCGACATCGACCGCGCCCTGCGCTCCGACATCCGCCTGCTCATCTCGCTGCTGGGCGACACCGTGGTGCGCCAGGTGGGGCCGGACCTGCTGGCCGTGGTCGAGCAGGTCCGGGAGCTGAGCCGCCGGGGGCGGACGCACGAAGGCGCCGACGAGCTGGCAACGCTGCTGGCGGGCGTGGACGAGGAGACCGCCATCGGCCTGGCCCGGGCCTTCTCGTCGTACTTCCACCTGGCGAACACCGCCGAGCAGGTCCACCGGGCGGCCGCCCACGACCGGACCCGGGCCGAGCTGGGCAGCCCCATCCGTCGCATGGCGGCCCGGGTGGCGGCCGATCCCGAGGCGGTGGCGTACCTGGGCCGGGTCCTGGGCCGCATCGAGCTGCGCCCGGTGTTCACCGCCCATCCCACCGAGGTCGCCCGCCGGTCGGTGCTGGCCAAGCTGCGCCGCGTGGGCGAGCTGCTGGAGCTGCGCAGCCGCAGCCCGGCCGACGAGCACCCCGCCATCGACGGCCGGCTGGCGGAGATCGTGGAGCTGCTGTGGCAGACCGACGAGCTGCGCCGGGAGCGCCCCACCCCGGTGCAGGAGGCGGGGACGGTGGCGTACTACCTGGGGGACCTGGCCCGCAACGTGGTCCCCGAGCTGGTCGAGCGCTTCGCCGCCCAGGTGGCCGCTCTGGGGGGCGAGCTGCCGCTGACGGCCACGCCCCTGCGCTTCGGGAGCTGGGTGGGAGGCGACCGCGACGGCAACCCCAGCGTCACGCCCGAGGTGACGGTCGCCGTGCTGGCCCTGCACCACGACCAGGCCCTGGCGCTCCTGCTGTCCGCGGTGGACGAGCTGATCATCGAGCTGAGCTCGTCGAGCCGCATCGTGGGCGTGTCCGACGAGCTGCGGGCGAGCCTGGCCGCCGAGGCCGAGGTGCTGCCCGAGGTCGTCCAGCAGTTCGGCCGGCTCAACGCCGAGGAGCCCTACCGGATGAAGGCGTCGTTCATGCGCCGGCGCCTCGCCAACACCCGGGAGCGCCTGGCCAGCGGCCGGGTGGCGGTGGGCCCGGCCGAGTACGGCGACGCCGCCGAGCTGGTGGCCGACCTGGAGCTCATGCGCCGGTCGCTGGCCGCCCACCGGGGCCAGCTGGTGGCCCAGGGGTCGCTCGCCCGCCTCGTGCGCCTGGTGGCGGCCGTGGGCTTCCGGATGGCGACCCTCGACGTGCGCGAGCACGCCGAGCGCCACCACGTCGCCCTGGCCCGGGCGGTGGACCGCCTGGGCGAGCTGGGCCGCCCCTACGCCGGCCTGGACCGGGCCGAGCGGCTCCGCTACCTGTCGCGGGAGCTGGAGAGCAGCCGCCCGCTGCTGGGCGCCGCCGGCGGCCTGGAGGGCGAGGCGGGCGAGGTGCTCCGGCTGTTCGTGACCCTCCGCCGGTGCCTCGACCGCTTCGGCGCCGATGCCCTGGACAGCTACATCGTCTCCATGACCAGGGGGGCCGACGACGTGCTGGCCGCCGTGGTCCTGGCCCGGGAGGCTGGCCTGGTCGACGTCCACGCCGGCGTGGCCCGCATCGGGTTCGTGCCCCTGCTGGAGACGGTGAGCGAGCTGCGATCGGCCGGCGAGCTGCTCGACCAGCTCCTGTCGGACTGCGCCTACCGAAGCCTGGTGCGCCGGCGGGGGGACGTCCAGGAGGTCATGCTCGGCTACTCCGACTCCAACAAGGAGGCGGGCATCGTCACGTCGCAGTGGGAGATCCACCGCGCCCAGCGGGCGCTGCGCGACGTCGCCGCCCGCCACGGCGTGCTCCTGCGCCTGTTCCACGGCCGGGGCGGCACGGTGGGGCGGGGGGCGGGCCCACCCACGACGCGGTGCTGGCCCAGCCCTTCGGCGTGCTCCAGGGCCCCATGAAGCTGACCGAGCAGGGCGAGGTCATCTCCGACAAGTACCTGCTGCCCCGCCTGGCCCGCCACAACCTGGAGCTGGCGCTGTCGGCCGTGGTGGAGGCGACGGTGCTCCACCGCACGTCGCGGCTGGACTTCGCCGTGCTCGACCGGTGGGACGCCACCATGGACGCCGTCTCGGAGGCGGCCGGCGCCGCCTACCGGGCGCTGCTGGACGCACCCGGCTTCGCCGGCTACTTCAGCGCGTCGACGCCGGCGGAGGAGCTGAGCGAGCTGAACATCGGCTCCCGGCCCGCCCGCCGGGCCGGCGCGGGTGGCCTGGAGACGCTGCGGGCCATCCCGTGGGTCTTCGCCTGGACGCAGTCGCGCCAGATCGTCCCCGGCTGGTTCGGCGTGGGCTCGGGGCTGGCCGCCGCCCGCACCGCCGGGCACGGCACGACCCTGGCCGACATGTACGGGGGCTGGCACTTCTTCCGGACCTTCGTGTCCAACGTGGAGATGGTGCTCGCCAAGGTCCACCTGGGCATCTCCCGCCGCTACGTCGAGCGCCTGGCCGACCCGTCCCTGCACCCGCTCTTCGACCTGGTGAGCGACGAGTACGACCGCACCGTGGCCGAGGTCCTGGCCGTCACCGGCCAGTCGAGCCTGCTGGAGCGCCAGCCGGCGCTCCAGCGCACGTTCTCGGTGCGGGACCTGTACCTCGACCCCATCCACCACCTCCAGGTCAACCTCCTCCGGCGGTGGCGGAGCACCGAGGAGCCCGACCCCCTGCTGCGGCGGGCGCTGCTGCTGACGATCAACGGCATCGCCGCCGGCCTGCGCAACACGGGCTGACGCCCTCGCGGCCGTCTGCGCCGAGACGCTAGAGCAGGCGGCCGAGCAGCGGTTCGAGGGCGTCGGCGAAGAGGGCGTGGGCCGCGGCGTTGGGATGGCCGTCGTGGTCGAAGCGCAGGAGCGGGGCGTCCGGCCGCGCGAGATCGGA
>JBKHXC010000040.1:0-5539 GCA_046566225.1 Acidimicrobiia bacterium | reverse complement strand
CCCATGTCGCTGCTGCAGATCATCGGCATCGACAGCGTCAACGTCCAGGGCCGCGGACAGGCCAGGTCCGTCCGCGGCATCGACACGGGAGAGACAGCCCCATGACCACACCGCGACGGCTCCTGCGGGCCCTCGGCGCGCTCTTCGGCCTGGGCGCCCTCGTCGGCGCCCTGCCCGCCCTGCTCGTCACCCTGGTGGGCTGGCCCCTGCCCCGCAGCCTGCCCACCCCCGACCAGATCAGCACCGCCCTCGGCGACGGCTGGCGCCCCGACGAGCGCTTCGTCATGGGCCTGCTCGCCCTGCTGCTGTGGCTGGTTTGGGTGCAGGTCCTGCGCCACCTGTTCGTCCAGGTCCGCCTCCACCGCCTCCAGGCGGCCGCCGTGGCATCGGGGGCCGACCCCGCACGCCGGCAGTGGTGGCGGCCACCGGCGGCCGGGGCGGCCCGCTGCAGCGCCTCGTGGGCTGGCTGGTGGGAGGGCTGATGATGGCCAGCCCCGTCCTGCCGACCGCGGCGCTGGCCGCTCCCGCCCCCCGCATCCCCGTGGTGCTCACGGCCACCCGGGCGCTGGCCGGCCCGCTTCCCGCCACCCCTGCGGCCACCGCCGTGGCCGCCCCCGAACCCGAGCTGCCCACCTACGTCGTGCACACCTGGCTCGAGCGCCGGGACTGCCTGTGGAACATCGCCGAGCGCTACCTGGGCGACCCCTTCCGCTGGACCGAGATTCGCGACCTCAACAGCGACCGCGTGCAGCCCGACGGCCGCACCCTCGGGGCTGAGCCCCGCAGCTGGGTCTACCCGGGCTGGAGCCTGGTCCTGCCTCCCGACGCCAGCGGGCCCGACGTGGTCCGCACCGCCTCCGTACCCGCACCTAGCCCTGCGACCCCGGCGTCATCGTCTTCGGCCCCGACCAGGCCCGCGGTCCCCGAGGCCCCGCCGGCGGCGACGGTCGCCACGCTCCCCACCGCTACGACGGTGAGCACCCCGGCAACGACCGCCGCGAGCGCCGGGCCGGCGACGACGGCCGCCGCCCCGACCCCGACCCAGGGCGGGAGCGCCACCACCGCTTCACCCGCCCCGCCGCCCTCCCCAGTCCAGTCGACGACGCCCGCGGCCTCCACCCCCGCCGCCGCCTCCTCCCAGGGGCGGGCGGTCGGCGTCAATCCGTGGGCCCAGCGGGCCGCCCTCGCCGGCGCCCTGGGCCTGCCCCTGTTCGCCCTGGGAGGATGGCTGCGCCGGCTTCGCCGGGGCCGGGCCGTGCAGGCCTCGGTCTGCCGACCGGGGCGCGACGTCGTCCGTCCCGCCGACCCCGACGCCGAGGTGCTGGAGCGCCGGGCCCGGGCCATCGCCGCCGACCAGGCCGAGGAGTGGGTGGACGCCGCCCTGCGGGCCCTGACCGCGGCGCTGGCCGACGGCGACGTCGCCGCCCCCGAGGTGCGCTGCGTTCGCGCGGGAGACTTCGGCATCGAGGTGCTCCTGGCCGACGCCTGCGCCGCTGCGCCCGAGGGATGGGAGGCCGTCGACGGGGGCCACGTGTGGCGCCCTTCGCCGGCCTTGAGGCTCGCCGACCTGCGGGCCCTGGGGGCGGAGCATCCGGCGCTCACCCCCGCCCTGGTGAGCCTCGGGGCCACGCCCGAGGGGCCGCTGCTGGCCGACCTGGAGGGCATGGGGATGCTGGCGGTCGACGGCGACGTCGATCGCGTCCGGGCCTTCCTGGCCGGCGTCACCCTCGAGCTCTCCAGCGCCACCTGGGCCGAGGGAGTGGTGCTGCGGCTGCACGGGCTCAGCGGCCTCGAAAACCTCGACGCGGCCCAGCCCGACGCCGCCGAGCTGGTGCGCGAAGTCCGGGCCGCCAGCGCCCTGGCGGCCGAGGGCCTGGCCGTCCACGGCTCAGCGCTGGCCGCCCGCACCGATCACGAGGCCGAAAGCTGGTATCCGATGGTGGTCGTCGTCGGGCCCGACGCCGACACCCGCCTCCTCGAGGACCTGGCCCCCCTGGCCATCCCGGGCGGGGGAGTGGCCGTGGTTGCGGCCGGCGCGTCCTCGGCCGCCGAGTGGCAGCTCGTCGTCGCCCCCGACGGCGCCGCCGTGCTCACCCCGCTGGCGCTGCGCCTGCGAGTGGGCGGGGTGGCCGTCGATGCCCCCGCCGCCTCCCCGGCGCCGAGCGAGCCGGCCGCCCCCGAGCCCGACCCCGTCGACCTGGAGGAGGCCGAGCTGCGCCTGGACCAGGCCGGCCTCGACCAGACCGTCATCGCCTCCGCCCTCCACGCCCTCGCCTCGGCGGAGGAGGTCGGCGACGTCGCTCCGCCGACGCCGCTGGTGGCGCCTTCGCGAGGCGCGCCGAGCCTGCGCCGGCGTGAGGACTGCGAGGTGTGGGTCTCGATCCTTCGCCGCACCCCCGAAGTGACCGGAGCGGCCAAGGAGGCCAGCGGCCGCCGCAAGCTGGCCGAGGTCTTCATCTACCTGGCCATCTACGGCGCACAGCGCCCGGTCCCGGCCGCGGAGCTGCGCACCAACTGCTGGCCGCCCAAGCTCGACGAACCGGCGCCGCCCGGTGCCCCCGCCCGGCTGCGCGACATCACCGCCGACGCCTTCCACCAGGCCATGTCCCGCCTCCGCCGCCAGCTGGGCGAGGGAGTGGGGGGCTGGCACCTCCCGCTGGCCGTTGACGGCACCTACGCCCCCGGCGCCGGCGTGGGCTGTGACTGGGTGCTGTTCCAGGGCCTGGTCCACGCTGCCGCCTCCGCCGCCCGCCACGACGTGGGCGCCGCCATCGCCCTCTACCGCGAGGCCCTCGAGCTCGTCGAGGGCGAGCCCTTCGCCGACGTGGCGCCCGGCTCGTTCGGGTGGGCCGACAGCAAGCATCTCATCACCGACATCCAGCTGGCGGTGTCGAAGGCGGCCAGCGACCTGGGCAAGCTGGCCATGGCCACCGACCCCGAGACGGCCGCCTGGGCCGCCCAGCAGGGCCTGCGCCTGCTGCCCACCCAGCTCGAGCTGTTCGACACGTGGATGACCGCCGCCGCCGAGATGGGCGACGCCGGCGCCCTCGACCAGTGCGTGCAGGCCAAGGTGTGGGCCCACGAGCAGCTCGACCCCGACGGCGGGGTGGCGCCGGAAACGATGGAGCTCTACCGGCGCCTTAAGGCCCAGATGGCGGGCCGCGAGCTCGCCGGCCACGCGTAGTGGACACAACACATAAGGGCTTCTCGGCCTGCCGCCGCGGCCGCGAACGCCGTCAGGGCGACCGTCGTCGTCGCTCTATCACCCGCTCCACCCGGGGCCCCGAGCTCCTCGGCGGTGGCTCGCGCCAGCTCGGCCCGAAGCGCCGGCAGCGTCCTGGCGTCCTTCATCCGTCCCGCCGCCTCCTTCGAGCGCACCACGTCCTCCAGCGACGCCACCGCCAGCCGGCCTCGGCCGAAGGCGACGACCGTGGCTCGGGGGGCGAGCTCGTCGTAGCCGGAGGTGCCTGCGGGCTCGAAGGCGATGTCGAAGTCGCCGGCCGACGTCGTCAGGTTCCACATGGCCGCCCGAGCCAGCGAGCCCGCATCGTGGGAGAAGGGGAGCCCGCCGGGGACGGCCGCCGTACGGACCTTGGTCTCGAGCTCCTCCAGCGCCGCCGACAGACGGGCCAGGTTCGCCTCTGTGCGCCGAGGGGCCACGTCGACGTCCTGGGTCCGCACCGTGGGCACCTCGTAGAGCTCGCCGGCAAAGCCCCCCACCACCACGAACTCCACGCCGTGGCGCACGAGGACCTCGAGGATGCGGACCGGGTCGAATGCCGTGGTCACTCGCCCGCCGGCTGTCGACGGCGACGCCCGGTGGCGGGCTGTCGCTCCAGCCGCTGGCGCTGCTCCCGCTCCCACCGCTCCTGCTCGGCCGCCGGCCACGCCGCCAGCGCCTCGGCCAGCAGCTCGTCGTGGTCGTCGTGGGGGGCGAGCTGGAACCGCAGGTCGAATCCCGCCGCCCGCACAAGCCTCACCAGCGTGGCCAGCGTGGGCTGGCGGCGGTCGCGTTCGTAGGCGGAGACCATCGACGCGGGCACCCCGGCCCGGGCGGCCAGTTCGGCCTGGGTGATCCCCGCCTTCTGGCGGGCCAGTCGCAGCAGCCCCGCCGCCGGCGACGGCAGCTCGTCGTGGACGCTCACAGACACGATCGTATGGGCCGGGTGAGACAAGCCGTCACTCACCGGTCCCCGAGCAGCCGTCGGTGCAGCCGCTCCACGGCCCGGGCCGTCGACGCCCGGACCCGGTGGCGGCCGATCTGTAGCGTCGGCGAGGCCGCCTGCGAGCCCAGCTCCCGGGCCAACGACGCCCGGCTGTGCCCAGCCGCCACCAGCTCCTCGATGAGCGCCCACGTCGGCCCCGCCGGCACCCGCTGCCCGCCCCCCACCGACGACAGGGTGACCGCCAGCACGCGCTCGAGCGTGTCGGGGCGGATCCGCCTCGACGGCGGGCGCCCCTTGCTCGGTTCTCCGTAGACGATCTTGCTCAGCCCCCCGTGGGACACCCCCGACAGCGCGGCCACGCTCTTGAGGCCCACCCCGGCCTCCGCCAGGGCGGCCAGATGCCGCCGGGCGGCGTCGGCGGGGACGTAGCGGGGTCTCCCGCCCACCCTCGGCCCCACCAGCTCCTGGACCTCGCGCTCGTGCTGTCGGCGGACACCGGCGCACAGCTCGCACCCGCAACCTCCGACAACCGCCCGCCCGTAGCTGCCATGTCCCGGCGCGTCCCGCTCGCGCTCCCCGGACGCCTCCCCGTCGCCCACCCCGGCCGATGGCAGCTCGCACAGGATGCGCTCCAGCCGCCGCCGCTGCTCCGCCCGCCATCCCGACACCGGGGACCGGTCCACCCGCATCGCCTCGGCCATCACCGCTCTCCCTCCTGACCTGGTCCGGGGGCCGCCGCGCGGCCACACGCCCGGATCAGGTCCATGGCCAGCCCGCGGCCGCCGGCGCCGAGGGGGGTCAAGGGTGGGGCGAAGCCCCAGCGAGGAGCGCAGCGCCAGCGCAGCCCCGCAGCGGCCCTTGACGCCCTGGTCGCGCCGGTGGCACCCGCGCCCGCTCGCCCCCGAGGCCACGCCTGCTGCGCCCCGGCCGTCATTGCTCCTCGATGCCAGGCAGGGGAGGCTGGCTCCACTGGCGGGGCCCTCGCCGTCGCTTCGGTGCCTTGGCGGTGGGGGAGGGGACCGGGGCGGTATGCGGCTCCGGCGGGGCCGGCACGTGGCGCAGCCCGGCGGTGTGACGCAGGAGCTCGAGCGCGGCGATGGTCTCTTCGGTGGTGGCGTCGCGCCCCGCCCGGCCCACCATGGCCAGGGCCCGGCCCAGGCGGCCGCCCACCGGCGGCAGGGCCCGCAGGTCGACGAGGGCGCGGTCGAGGTCGGCCAGGGGCATCGGCTGGCCGGCCAGGAAGCCCTCGTACCAGGCCACCACGGGAGCGGCCGCCCGGCGCAGCTCGGCCAGATCGATCGGGGCTTGCGGCAAGGCTGGCATGACTCCCCACTACGGGTGGGAGCAGCGAGGAAATGCGACAGGGAACTTGG
>JBKHXC010000039.1:0-4314 GCA_046566225.1 Acidimicrobiia bacterium | reverse complement strand
TGCGCGGCCAGTGGCATGCCCTGGGCGTCAGCGTCACCCACGCCCGCCTGTTCGTGCTGCTCACCGTGGGCGTCGCCATGGCCGGGGTGTGGGTGTTCCTCTCCCGGCTGGCGGCCGGTCGGCGCATGCGAGCCGTCATGCAGAACCGCGACCTGGCCGCGGTGAGCGGCCTGCGGACCTCCCGGGTGGACGCCACCACCTTCTTCCTCGGCTCCGGGCTGGCCGGCGTCGCCGGCGTGGCCGTGTCGCTCATCGGCCCCATCGGGACGGGCACGGGCACCGCCTACATCCTGAGCGCCTTCCTGGTCGTGATCGTGGGCGGGTTCGGGAAGCTGCGGGGCGCCGTCCTGGCGGCCCTGCTGCTCGGGGTGCTCAACGCCTTCGTCGAGCGCTCGACGTCGTCCACCATCGGGCGCGCCGCGGTGTTCGCCTTCGTGGTCCTGTTCCTGCAGCTCCGGCCCAACGGCATCGTGTCGTTCCGGACCAGGGGGCTGGCCGCGTGAGCGGCCAGACCGGTGCGGGGGCGGACCGGGAAGTCGACGCCGGGGACCGGTTGGCCGACGCCGCGCCTGCGCCTGCCCGCCGCACCCCGCTGTCGGCGCTGGCGCCCGGCAGCCCCGGTCCGTGGACCGGCCGCATCGCGTTCCTCGCCTTCGCCGCCGCCCTGCTCGCCCTGCCCGGTCTCCTGGGCGACCCGACCGACGTGCGCACGTGGGCCGAGTGGCTCTGCTACGCCATGGTGGCGGTCGGCCTGGACGTGGCCTGGGGGTACGGCGGCATGTTGGCGCTGGGCCAGGGCCTGTTCTTCGGGCTCGGCGCCTACGCCATGGGCATGCACCTGTCCCTCGGACAGGTCCCGGACGGGTCGCTGCCGTCGTTCATGGGCCTCTATGGCGACTACACCGAGCTCCCGCCCCTGTGGCGGCCGTTCCGCAGCTTCTGGGTGTCCGCCGCCGTGGCCGTCGTGCTGCCCGTGGTCCTGGCCGGACTGCTCGGGCTCCTGGTGTTCAAGCGCCGCATCCGAGGACCGTTCTTCGCCCTGCTCACCCAGGCGACGGCGGTGATCTTCGCCCTCGTCCTCATCGGGAACCTCCCGCTCACCGCCGGGTTCAACGGCCTCACCGGCTTCACCACCGTGTTCGGGCGCAACCGGTACGACCCGGCCACGACCACGTGGCTGTTCCAGATCGCCGCCGCCGGGCTCCTGGCCGTGCTGGCCGTGGCCATGAAGGTCGTGGGCAGCCGCTACGGCAAGCTGCTCCAGGCCACGCGCGACAGCGAGGACCGGGTGCGGTTCCTCGGCTACGACCCGGCGCTGGTCAAGACCTTCGCCTTCGCCGTGGCCGCCGGCATGGCCGGCCTGGCCGGGGCCGTCGCCGCGCCGGTGTTCGGCATCGTCTCTCCCGGCCAGTTCGACGCCGTCCCCTCGATCCTGATGGTGTGCTGGGTGGCGGTGGGCGGCCGCGGCACGCTGTGGGGGGCGGTGCTCGGGGCCCTGGTGGTGAACTGGACCCGGGTCGAGGTGAGCACCGCCCGCCCCGACGACTGGCAGTACCTTCAGGGCCTGCTGTTCGTCGCCGTGCTGGCGTTCGCGCCCGGCGGCCTGGCCGGCGTCGCCCGCTCGGCGTGGGCCCGGGCAGCGGCCGTTCCTCGGCGACGCCGGCGCGCTGCTCCCGACGGCGTGGTCGTGACCCCCCTCGAACCGGCGGTCGAGGGGTGACGGCCGAGCTGGAGGTCCGGGGGCTCACGGTGGAGTTCGACGGCTTCCGCGCCCTCGACGGGGTGGACCTGGCCGTCGACCAGGGCGAGCTGCGCTTCCTGATCGGGCCCAACGGGGCGGGCAAGACCACCCTGGTCGACTGCATCACCGGGCTCACCCGGCCGACGGCGGGCGAGGTCGTGTTCGAGGGGCGGCGGCTGGACGGGATGCCCGAGCACCGCCGGGTCCGCCTCGGCATCGGCCGCAGCTTCCAGACGCCGACGGTGTTCGACACCCTCAGCGTGGTCGAGAACCTGGACCTGGCGGAGGCGTTCCGGCGCTCGCCGCTGGCCATGCTCGGCCGCCGGCGCTCGGTCACGCCCGGGGTGGCGGCCACCCTGGAGCGGGTGGGCCTGGCCCGGGTGGCCGACCGCCCGGCCGGCGCCCTCGGCCACGGTCAGAAGCAGTGGTTGGAGATCGGCATGCTGCTCGTGCAGGGCCCCAAGCTCCTGCTGCTCGACGAGCCGGTGGCCGGGCTGAGCCCCCCGGAGCGGCTCGCCACCGGCGCCCTCCTCGTCGAGCTGGCCGGCGACCACACCGTCGTGGTCATCGAGCACGACATGGCCTTCCTGCGCCGCTTCGCCCGCCGGGTCACCGTGCTGCACGAGGGGCGGGTCGTCTCCGAGGGGACCGTCGACGAGGTTCAGGCCGACCCCGTGGTGCGCGAGGTCTACCTGGGGCGGTCCTGCGACGAGCGGTCCGGGGCGGTGCCGTCGCCCGTCGCCGACCCCGTGCTGGAGGCCTTCGCCTCCGGGCCGCCCGGGGACGGGCGTTGAACCTCCAGATCGACGGCGTCCGCATCGCCTACGGGCGGGCCGAGGTCGTCTTCGGCGTGAGCCTGGAGGTCCCCAGCGGCGGCGTGACCTGCCTCATGGGGCGCAACGGCGTGGGCAAGACGACGCTGCTCAACGGGGTGATGGGCCTGCTGGCGCTGCGGGCGGGCCGCATCCGCCTCGACGGCCGGGACGTCACCCGCCTCCCGGCCCCGGAGCGGGCCCGGGCGGGGGTGGGCTACGTGCCCCAGGGCCACCAGGTGTTCCCGTACCTCACGGCACGGGAGAACCTGGCGGTCGTGCTGGAGCGCGACCGCTGCCGGGACCGGGCGGCGGTGGACGAGGCGCTGGACGTGTTCCCGTCCCTGCGGGCCCTCCTGGACCGTCCGGCGGGGCTGCTGTCGGGGGGCCAGGCCCAGCAGCTCGCCATCGCCCGGGCCCTCGTGGCCCGCCCGACGCTGCTGATCCTCGACGAGCCGACCGAGGGCATCCAGCCCTCGATCATCCTGGAGATCGAAGACGCCATCGCCCGGCTCCACGGCGACGGGATGACCGTCCTGCTGGTCGAGCAGTACGTCGAGTTCGCCCTGCGCCTGGCCCAGCGCTACGCGGTGATGGAGGGAGGTCTGATCGCCCACGCCGGTGACACGTCCTCGGTGGACCCCTCCACCTTCGCCGGCCTTCTCGCGGTGTGAACGAGGGCTTCACCCGGGCGACATCGGGGCCGAACCGGCGCGAAACCCGCTCGGCGTACGGTCCCAGCCATGATCTCCGTTGCCGCCCGCCTCGACGCGCCCCTCGACCACCTGGAGGCGTGCCTCCTGCTGTCCCTCGCCGAGCGGCCCGCCTACGGCTACGAGCTGCAGCGGTCGCTCCAGGACCTCGCCGTCGACGTCCGGGACCTGGGGCGCATCTACCGCGCGCTGCGCTCCATGGAGGAGCGCGGCCTGGTCGCCTCCCACTGGGACACGGGCGGGCGGGGCCCGGCCCGGCGCACCTACGACCTGACCGCCGCCGGCGCCGACCAGCTCCGCTCGCAGGCGGACGCCGTCCGCCGGCGACGCCGTGCCCTCAGCCGGTTCCTGGGCCGGTACGAGCGCGTCGAGTCGCGAGCGGGGGCGGTGGCGTAGCCGCGGCTACAGCCGCCGCAGGATGGCGCCCACGAAGGCGTCGAGGTCGTCGGGCTTGCGGGACGTGATGAGGTTCCCGTCCTCGACCACCTCGTGGTCGACCCACGTGGCGCCGGCGTTCACCAGGTCGGTGCGGATCGACGGCCACGACGTCACGGTCCGGCCCCCGACGGCGTCGGCCTCGACGAGCAGGCTCCCGGCGTGGCAGATGGCGGCCACCGGCTTGCGGCCGTCGAAGAAGCCCTGGACGAACTTCACCACGCCCGACGACGTGCGCAGCTTGTCGGGCGAGTAGCCGCCGGGGATGACGAGGGCGTCGAAGTGGACGGGGCTCACCTCGTCGGGCGTCGCCTCGACGCGCACCTCCACCTTGCCCTTCTTGCCCCGGACCTCCCTGCCCGCCTCGGTGCCGATCACCGTCACCTGGTGCCCGGCGTCGCGGATGCGCTCGTAGGGGACCCGCAGCTCGGAGTCCTCGAAGTCCTCCGCCACGACGAATGCCACGTGCGCCACGTTCGCCTCCTCGTTCTTCGATCGTCCCCGGATGTCGTACCCGGCCGCCGGCCGGGCGCACACGTGCCCGGCGCGCCGCCGCCGGCCCCTGGGAGGGAGCCGGCGGCGGGCGGTGGGTGGTGGGAGGGGAGTGCGGGGC
>JBKHXC010000038.1:0-2110 GCA_046566225.1 Acidimicrobiia bacterium | reverse complement strand
GCCGGCGGGCCGAGCGGGCGGTGGCGGTCGACGACATCACCAACGCCGAGGCGCTGGACTACGTCCAGCACCGCCTCAAGCGCCTGGGGGTGGACCGGGCCCTGGCCCGGGCCGGCGCCCGCTCCGGCGAGGCGGTGCACATCGGCGGCTTCACCTTCGAGTACGAGCCCGACCAGGTGCTGGGCCCGTGATCGTCGTCGCCAAGATCGGGTCCTCGTCGCTCACCGACCACCACGGCGAGATCGACGCCCACGCCATCGCCAAGCTGTGCGCCGAGGTGGCGTGCCTGCGGGGGATGGGCCACCGGGTGGTGATCGTCACCTCGGGCGCCATCGCCGCCGGCCAGCCCGCCCTCGGCCTGTCCGGCCCCCGTCCGTCGGACATGGTTACCCTCCAGGCCATCTCGGCGGTGGGCCAGAGCCGGCTGATGCGGGTCTACGACGACACCCTCGCCGCCCACGGCCTGATCGGCGGCCAGGTGCTGCTCGCCCCCCTCGACTTCATGCGCCGCAAGCACTACGTGCACGCCCGCCGCACCCTGGGCCGGCTGCTGGAGCTGGGCGTGGTGCCGGTGGTCAACGAGAACGACGCGGTGGCCGACGACGAGATCCGCTTCGGCGACAACGACGGCCTGGCCGCCCTGGTGGCCAACATGGTCGACGCCGCCGTGCTGGTCCTCCTCACCGACACCGCCGGCATGCTGACCGCCGACCCCCGCCTGGTGCACGACGCCTCGCTCATCGAGGAGATCCTGGAGGTCGACCACGAGCTGGAGCGCATCGCCGGCGCACCGGGCACCGAGCGGGGCAGCGGCGGCATGGCCTCCAAGCTGGCCGCCGCCAAGATGGCGTCGTGGTCGGGGGTGCGGGCGGTGATCGCCGCCGCCGACCGGCCCGGGGTGCTGACCGGCGCCGTGGCCGGCGAGCCCGGGGTGGGCACCGTGGTGCGGCCCCACGACCGCCGCCTACCGGCCCGCAAGCTGTGGATCGCCTTCGCCGTGGGGCACCGGGGAACGGTCACCGTGGACGACGGCGCCCAGCGGGCGCTGGTGGAGCGCAAGACGTCGCTGCTGCCCGCCGGGGTGGTCAAGGTCGAGGGGACCTTCGACGCCGACGACGCGGTGGAGATCGCCGGCATCGACGGGCGGGTCTTCGCCAAGGGGCTGTCCCGGCACCCCTCGTCCCGGCTGGTGCAGTGGGCCGGCCGGCGCACCTCGGAGCTGCCCGCCGACCTCCCCCACGAGGTCGTCCACCGCGACGACCTGGTGGTGTTCCCCGGTCCCTGACCGTCGCTCTTCGCTCAGGAGGGGGGGCCGCCGCTGCCCGGCTGCACCTCGGGGGTGCCCTCGGCGGCCCCCTCGGCGGCGGCCGGCGGGGCGGGGGCGGCCAGGCCCAGCTGGGAGCGGATCTGGCTCAGCCGGGCCCGGGCCTCGGAGTCCAACTGGGCGTGCTCCACCTCGAGCATCCGGGTCTCGACGGTCTGGCCCTGGAGCTCGGCGTGGCCCAGGGCCTTCGAGTAGCGCTGCTCGATCTTGTCCCGCACCTCGTCGAGGGAGGGCACGTCCTGCCCGACGGTCTGCGACAGGCTGGCCATGGCGGTGTTCATCTGCTCCTGCATCTTGGCCTGGTCGAGCTGGGAGAGCAGCTTCTGGCGCTCGGCCAGCTTCTTCTGGAGGGCCATGGAGTTCTGGCTCACCGCCGCCTTGGCCTGGTCCGACGCCTGGGCGGCCTGGAGGCTGAGCGTCTTGAGGTCCTCGACCTCCTTCTCCACCGCGATCAGGCGCTGGGCGAACGACTCGGCCGCCCGGGTGTACTCGGCCGCCTTGGCGGCGTCGCCCCGCCGCCCCGCCTCGTCGGCCATCATCACCGCCTGGCGGGCCGAGCCGTTGACCTTCTCCAGCTCCTGCATGGCCCGGTTGAGCCGCAGCTCGGCCTGCTTCTGGTTGGCGATGACGTTGGCCGCCTGCTCGGTGAGGCGCCGGTGCTGCTCCTGGGCCTCGATGAGCGCCTGTTCGAGCTGGACCTTGGGATCGGCCATCTCGTTGAACTTCCCGGTGAGCAGCGCTGTGACGTAGCGGCTCACGCGTCGGAGGAGTTTGAGCATGGTTCGA
>JBKHXC010000037.1:0-2143 GCA_046566225.1 Acidimicrobiia bacterium | reverse complement strand
CTCGACCAGGTTGCGGAAGGTCCCGAGCACGCAGCGGGCGTGGATGCGACCGAGGTCCAGCGGTGTGCTCCAGGACGACTCGAGCTCGGCCGCCGGGATGTCGACCGCCAGCGACTCGCCCAGCTCGCGGTGGGCCTGCTCGGGGACGCCGTCGTCGAACTGGCGCGGTGCCAGCCGGCGCAGGGCGGGCTCGATGAGCGCGAAGGCGGCCGCGATCTCCTCGGCTCGCTGCTTCAGGGCGGCGCTGAGCGCCGGCTCGGCCAGCGGGTGCCCGCCCGCCGGCAGGCTGAAGCCGAGGCCTTGGTTCCCGGTCGGCTGGACCGGCGGCGACGTCACCGTCGCCGCCGCGCCCGGGCGCGGCCAGGCCGCGGCGTCGTCCCAGGGGGCAAGCCAGCGCCCGTCGGGCTGGAGCAGGGACTTCATCCCTGGGCTCCGCCGGAGACGGTGACCCTGGCGGCATCCGCGGGGCTCCCGCCCACCCGGCCGGTGACCCTCGCGTTCTCGTTCGGCCCTCCGGGCGTGGCCAGGTTCTTGAACCTGACCGCCCCGGCCCAGCCGTGGGACCCGCCGCCGCCCTCGCTGGGGTTGCGCCCGGCGGCGATGTAGCCCTCGGTGCCGGTGACCCGGTCGTCGGACGTCCAGGCGAGGGAGCCGGTGATCGTACGACCGTCGGTGCGCCCTTCGCCCGTGACCGCCGGCTGCCTGCCGTCACGGTTCGACCGGGGCCGGAACAGGAACTCGTTGTTGCCGGTCACCTTGCCTTCGCCGACGGCGAAGGCCCCCGTGATGCGGCCGGGCACGGTGGAGGCGGGCGCGTCGTCGGACTCCTTGGCGACGTGGCTCTCCCCGCCCGCCAGGCGCCGAGCCAGGGCCACCGGGAAGGCCTGCTCGCGGGCCCAGTCGTCGGCCGCCGGCTCCGCCGGCCGCATCTCGCCGTAGTAGGAGGACCCGGTGATGTCGTTCCGGTGGCCGCGCTCGGTGCCGGTGACCGCCTCGGCGTACATGGGGACGTCGCCGGTCACCGCCACACCTTCGGGCCGGGGATCGAGGCGCCGGGCTGCGAGCTCACCCTCGTCGGGCTCGCACCATCCGAAGGCGGTGGACGGTCCCTGGTACGGCGTGCCCGTCACCGGGCGGCAGGCACCCGGCTCGTCGCCGGTGACGTTGGGGCGGTGCTCCACGCTGGGACCCGTGACGGTCTGGCCGCCCCAGGTGTGCGCCAGGGTCACCTTGCCGGCGGTCACCGGGTCCGGCCGGGCCAGGTCGAGCTGCGCGGCGGGCGCCGTACCGCCACCGGTGCCGCCGCACTCGGTGGAGTACGAGGTGGGGTCCTGGTACTGGTCGCCGGTGACCGGGCGGCAGACGCCGGCCTCGTTGCCCGTGACGCGCCCGCTGCGGCCCACGGCCGTGCCGGTGACGGCCAGCCCGCCGTCGGTCGTCGCCAGCGGGAGCCAGGGCCGCTGGGGCCCCAGCCTCCCGGCGACCGCGGAGGCTCCGTGCGGGTCGGCCCGGCGCGGGAACTGCGCCGGGCGGTAGGTTCCGTCGCTGCGTGGGGTCAGGGCGTCGTGGAGCTTCTGGGCGGCCTCGCCGGTGATGGGGAGGTGCTCGCCGAACTTGTCGCCGGTGACGGGCACCTTGCTGCGGACCGTGGTGCCGGAGACCACGAGGCCGTGCGGGGTGCGCACGTGGCCGACCTTGGGCCCGGCGCCCATCGGGGGGGCCGACCCGTCGGCCGCGACGTACTGCGTGCCCGACACCGGGAGCGAGGCGCCCGGCTCGTCGCCGGTGACCCGCACGCCCGGGCCGATCCGCAGCCCGGTCACCCGCTGGCCGCGGTGGGTGGGCGACACCACGACCTTGGGGGGGTGGGTCACCCGGCCCTCGCGCTGGGGCCTGCTGATGGCTGCGCTGCCGAGGCGGCTGGCCGCGGCGCGCCGAGCCCGGGCCTGGTCCCGACCGGGAGCCGTCCCGTCGACCGACGTGCCCTCCACCGCGGGGGGCGTCCCCACGCCGGCGGCAGCAGCCGTCTGGCCGGCGCCGGCGGTCAGCGCCTGCTTGCCCTGGGACAGCTGGCGGCGGCGCTCGACGGAGAGGGCGCGGCCGAGGCGGGCGGCGGCCACGCCGTCGGTGGCGACCCCGGCGC
>JBKHXC010000036.1:0-3399 GCA_046566225.1 Acidimicrobiia bacterium | reverse complement strand
CCGGTGAGGCTGCGGTTGATCTCGAAGCGCAGCACGCCCGCCGTGGAGGAGCGCTTCTGCGTGACGACGATCGGCTGGCCCATGGCGAAGGCCGAGGTTACCCCCTGGGTACGCTGGCCGGCGATGTCACCGGAGCCCGCCGCCCCTCCCCGGCCGGTTCCCTGGCGCACCATCTGGGCCACCATCGGCTCGGTGGTGGTGACCCTGGCGGCCATCGCCGTGGTGCAGGCCGTGTCCCGCATCCTGGTCTGGATCGTCATCGCCGGCTTCTTCGCCATCGTCCTCAGCCCGCCGGTGGACTTCCTCGAGCACCGGGCCCGCATCAGGAGGTCGGTGGCGACCGTCCTGGTGTTCCTGGTCGGCCTGGCGGTCGTCGGCGGCCTCATGTACGCCTTCATCACCCCGATCGTCGACCAGTCCCAGGAGTTCGTCGACAACTTCCCCCGCTACGTCGAGGAGGCCAAGGCGGGCCGGGGGCCGCTGGGCGGCGTCGTCCAGCGCTACGACCTGGACCGGCGCATCGAGGAGCGCCGAGCCGACTTCGAGGAGGCGCTGAACGAGCTGGGGCGCAACAGCGTGGACATCCTGCGCGGCGTGGGCAACGCGGTCGGGGCCACGCTGACCATCCTGGTGCTCACCGTGCTCATGCTCCTGTCCGGGCCCCGCATGCTGCGCACCGGGCTGGGCGCCCTCTCGCCCCCCACCGCCCGGCGGGTCCGCCACGTGGCCGCCGACTGCGCCAAGGCGGTCACGGGCTACGTCGCCGGCAACCTGCTCATCAGCGTCATCGCCGGCATCGCCAGCTTCGCCTTCTTCTTCGTGGCCGACGTCCCGTTCCGGACCGTGCTCGCCCTGTGGGTCGCCTTCGCCGACCTCATCCCCCTGGTGGGCGCCACCCTGGGCGCCATCCCCGCCATCGTGGTGGCGTTCCTCAACTCGACCGCCCTGGGCATCGCCACCGTGGTGTTCTTCGTCGTCTACCAGCAGTTCGAGAACCACGTCCTCCAGGTCACCATCATGGCCAGGACGGTCGACCTCAACCCCCTGGTCGTCCTGGTCGCCGTCCTCATCGGCGTTGAGCTCACCGGCATCCTCGGCGCCCTCCTCGCCATCCCCGTGGCCGGCGTCGTCCAGGTCCTCGTGCGCGACGTCTACGACGAGCACCGGGGGCGGCTCAAGGACGAGCCGACGGTGGGGGCCGAGGAGGTGCCGGTGACCGAGCTGGCCGGCCCCGAGGCGCCGCCCCCCGCCGCCGCCCCGGCCCCGCCCCCGGCCGTGGAGGCGGAGGCGGAGGCGGAGGCGCCCACCGAGGTGCGCCCGTGAGCGCGTCGGAGGTCGTCGAGGTCGAGGGCCACATCATCGACTCGCTGACCCTGGCCAAGGTCATGGACGTGATCCTGGCCGCGGGGGCCGACTACCGGGTGCTGGAGGTCCACATCGGGCGCACCAACCACGACGAGAGCAGGGCCCGCCTCGAGGTGGTGGCCGACGACGACGACGCCCTCGCCTCGGTGCTGGTGGAGCTCCAGGAGCACGGGGCCAACCGCGTGCACGCCGTCGACGCCGAGCTGGTCGCCGCCGACCGCGACGGGGTGCTGCCCGCCGGCTTCTACTCCACGACCAACCTGCCCACCGCGGTGCGGGTCGGCGGCCGCTGGATCGACGTCGAGAACCCGGAGATGGACTGCGGGCTGGTGGTCGCCGGGGGGCGGGCGCGCACGGTGCCGATGCACCGGGTCCGGGTCGGCGACCCGGTGGTCGTGGGCCACGAGGGCATCCGGGTCGCGCCACCGGCCCGGCCCCGGGGCGCCAACCCGTTCGAGTTCATGAGCTCGGAGGTGTCGTCGGAGAAGCCCAAGGCGCTGCTGGTGGCCGACGTCGCCGCCCGCCTGCGGATGCACCGCCGGGCCGGCAGCCGGGTGCTGGCCGTGTGCGGCCCGGCCGTGGTCCACACCGGCGCCGCGCCGGCGCTGGCCCGCATGGTGCGGGAGGGGTGGATCGACGTGGTGTTCGCCGGCAACGGGTTCGCCGCCCACGACATCGAGTCCAACGTCATGGGCACCTCGCTCGGGGTCTCGGTGGAGGCGGGCACGTCGGCCGAGGGCGGCCACGCCAACCACCTGCGGGTCATCAACGAGGTGCGCCGGTACGGGTCCATCGCCGCCGCCGTGGAGGCCGGGTACGTGGACGGCGGGGTGATGTACGAGTGCGTGACCCGGGGCGTGCCGTTCGTGCTGGGCGGGTCCATCCGCGACGACGGTCCCCTCCCCGACGTGTACACCGACGTGGTGGAGGCGGCCGACGCCATGCGCTACCTGCTGCCCGGCGTGGGCGTCGCCCTCATGCTGGCGTCCACGCTCCACGCCATCGCCACCGGCAACTGCCTGCCGGCGGGGGTGGAGACGTTCTGCGTCGACATCAACCAGGCGGTCGTCACCAAGCTGGCCGACCGGGGCAGCCACCAGGCCCTGGGGATCGTGACCGACGTCGGGCTGTTCGCCGAGGGCCTCTGCCGCGAGCTGTGCGGGTGAGCTGAGCCGTGGGCGGGCTCGGCTGGGGGCGGCGCTACCTGATGTGCCCGCCCGAGCACTTCGACGTGCTCTACGAGATCAACACCTGGATGCGCCGGGAGGTCCCCGTCGACCCCGGCCGCGCCCGGGAGCAGTGGGACGGCCTGGTGGCGGGGCTGGAGGCGTCGGGCGCCGAGGTCGAGCGGCTCGACCCCGTCGCCGGCCTGCCCGACCTGGTCTTCACCGCCAACGCCGGCGTGGTGAGCGGGACGACCTACGTGCCGGCCCGGTTCCGCCACGCCGAGCGCCAGGGGGAGATCCCCCACGACGTGGCCTGGTTCGAGGCCCACGGCTGGCGGGTGCGGCCCCTGCCCGGGGGCGTCTCCCACGAGGGGGCGGGCGACGCCCTGCCCTTCGCCGGCGTGCTCGTCTCCGGGTACCGCACCCGCTCCGACGCCGCCTCCCACACGCCCCTGTCCCGCCTCACCGGCGCGCCGGTGCGCTCGGTGGAGCTGGTCGACCCCCGCCTGTACCACCTCGACCTCACCTTCTGCCCGCTCGACGACCGGCGGGCCATCGTCGCCCCCGCCGGGTGGGACCGCTACGGGTGCAAGGTGGTGGAGGCGCTGGTCCCCGAGCCGCTGGTCCTGGAGGACCACGAGGCGCTGGCGTTCACCGCCAACTCGGTGGTGGTCGGCCCCGTCGTCCACATGCCGGCCTGCCCGCCGGCGGTCGGGCGCCGGCTGGAGTCGTGGGGCTTCGACGTGGTGGTCCACGACGTGGGCGAGTTCCTCAAGGCGGGAGGGGCGTGCCGCTGCCTGACCCTCGCCCTCGACGTCGGCCCGGGCGCCGGCGCCGGCCCCTGAGCGCCGGCGCCGGCGCCGGCGCT
>JBKHXC010000035.1:0-7205 GCA_046566225.1 Acidimicrobiia bacterium | reverse complement strand
CATGAGCGGGCGGCGGCCTGCCGGAACGACGCCAGATCGCCCCACTCGTCGGGCTCCTCCAGGGGATGACGGTCGTACGCGCCGTACGTCGAGTCGATCTCGGCGGCCCGGTGCCGAGCGAGTAGTGCCCGCAGCGCCTCGTCCACCAACGCTGCGTCGTTCGCGCCTGGCCGGAGATGACGGGCCTCGGCCAAGAGGTCACCGTCGACGGTCGTGCTCAAGCGTTCTCGACTCATGCCACAACTGTGCCACTCCCATGCCATCAGTCGCGGCGCATGACGGTGACGACGGACCGCAGGACCTCGCTACCGCGCCGGGAACCGGTTCAGCGGCGTACGGGTTCAGCCACGGCAACGGCTTCGGCACGCGAAGGTTCCGGGCCCGACGACGAGCGGCTCGTCCTCCGTGGGTGCCCGCATCGTCGCCACGTTCCGCAGGCCCCGGGCCTGGATCTCGGGCGTGAAGCTCCGCCTGTCATGAACCCCCTCCGGTGAGCTTCCCAAGCTCGGAACGCGTTCGATTCTCGGCCCGCTCTCCAAAGGCGCCTGGTCACGACGGGGAGCCCCACGTCCAGGTTGCGCTCGTGTCCGCCGAGTTCGCCGATGGCCGAGGCCGCGGGCCGGGCGCGGGAGCTTCTGGATCTTCTTGCCCCGCGTTGTCACCCGCGGCGGCGTCCCGCTCGTCAGTCAGCGCATCGGACGTCACAGGGACTGTCCGGGGACGAGGGGAGTGGCGACATGAGGAACCGGTTCGTGCTGGGGGCGGGAGCGGCGCTGGGCGTCGTGGTGATGTGGGCGGGGCCGGCGTCGGCCTCCCACACCCACGTGCGGGTGCTGGCCAACGGCGACTGCGTGGTGCTGGCCGCCGACGGCGCCGAGAGCGACGTCGACCTGAGCGGCACCGGGGTGTTCGAGCACAACCCCAACGTCGACGTGGCGCCGGCACCCGGCCGCAACCACCCGCTGCACGTGCTCGTGCACAAGGGGACGGCGGGGGACGTGCAGCGCATCGAGGTCATGGGGTCGCCGGGCGACCCCTGTCACGGGCCGTCGGCCACCGGCGAGTACGTCAACGCCCAGCCGTGACGGGGCGGGAGCGGGGCCGGGTTGCGGCCCCGCTCCTCCCCACCGGTCGACAGAGAGGACGCAGGCACCGTGACCGCGAACGTGATCGAGATCGAGGGGCTCCGCAAGGAGTACCGCCGCCGGCGCCGGGGGCGATCGGTGGCGGTGGACGGCCTGGACCTGGCCGTACCGGGAGGCGGCGTGTTCGGCTTCCTGGGCCCGAACGGGTCCGGGAAGACCACCACCATCCGCTGCCTGCTCGGGCTGGTGCGCCCGACGGCGGGCCGCATGACGCTGCTGGGGCGAGCGGTGCCGGCCGGGCTCCCGGCCACCATGTGCCGCGTGGGCGCCATCGTCGAGACCCCCGCCCTGTTCCCCACCATGAGCGGGCGGGAGAACCTCCGCCTCCTCGGGGCGGTGGACGGGATCGGCCCCCGGAGGGTCGACGAGGCGCTCGGCCAGGTGGGCCTCGAGCAGCGGGCGGGCGACGCCGTCAGGAGCTACTCGCTGGGCATGCGCCAGCGACTCGGCCTGGCCGCCGCCCTGCTCAAGGACCCCGAGCTGCTGGTGCTGGACGAGCCGGCCAACGGCCTCGACCCCGCCGGCATCCGCGAGATCCGCGTGCTGCTGCGCCGCCTGGGGGCCGAGGGCCGCACCGTCTTCGTGTCCAGCCACCTCCTGGCCGAGGTGGAGCAGACCTGCGACTCGGTGGCGATCCTGCGCTCGGGCCGGTGCGTGGCCGCCGGGCCGGTGCGCCGGGTGCTGGCCGCCGCCGGCCCCGCCGGCACGGTGGTCCGGGCCGACGACCTCCACGGCGGGCGCCAGGCGCTGCGGCGTGCCGGCTACGGGGTGGAGGTGGTCGGCGACCGCCTGCGCGTCGACGCGCCGGCCGACCACGGGGCGGCGATCAACCGGGCGCTGGCCGCAGCCGGGGTGTGGGCCAGCGAGCTGCGCCCCGAAGAGGTGACGCTGGAGGAGCTGTTCCTCCAGCTCACGGCCGAGCCCGAGGAGGCGGCGGCATGAGGCTGTTCCGCATCGAGGTGCGCCGGGCGCTGCACCGGCGCATCACCTGGGTGCTCGTGGGCCTCGCCCTGGCCGGCGTGGTGGTCGCCGGGGTGGTGGCGTTCAGCGCCAGCCGCGGCGTGGACCCGGCCCGGGCCCAGGGCCAGGAGAGCCCCGCCGTCATGGCCCAGTGGTGGGTGGCGGGAACCGGTGACGGCCTGCTCCTCGTCGCCGCCTTCCTGCTGGCCATGGGCGGGCTCGTCGGTGGCGCGTCGGTCGTGGGCGCCGAGTGGCGGGCGGGCACGGTCACCACCCTCCTCACGTGGGAGCCGCGGCGGCTGCGCCTCCACGCCGCCCGGCTGGCGGCCTGCGCCGTGCTGGCCACGGTGATCTCGTTCGCCCTCCAGGCGCTGTTCCTGGCCTCGTTCGTGCCCGCCGTGGTGGCCCACGGGACCACCGCCGGAACCGACGGCGCCTGGTGGGCCTCGCTGGTGGCGGCCATGGCGAGGGTGTCGCTGCTGACCGGGCTGGCCGCCGTGGTCGGCGCCTCCCTGGCCGGCCTCGGCCGCAACACCACGGCCGCCCTGGTCGCGGGCTGGGGATGGATGGCGGTGGGCGAGAACCTGGTGCGCAGCTTCCTCTCCGACCTGCGCCCGTTCCTCGTCGGGGAGAACACCGGGGTGCTGCTGACCTGGGCCCAGCTGGACGGCGCCGGGTTCAGCCGGGCCCCGGCCGTGGCCGCACTCACCCTCGCCGCCTACGGCGTCGCCGTGGCCGCCGCCGGCGCCGCCCGGTTCCACCGCCAGGACGTCGCCGGAGCCTGAGGTCCACCGGATTCGGCCCCCGGGATGCTCGCCGGCGCCGGCCCGCGCCGCATGCGGCAGGCATGCCGGCGGCGAGGAACACCGCCACCTCGCCGGCCATGTCGCCCGGCGCGTTCGGGTCGGGGCCCGAGCGGTGGTCGGCGGGGAGGAAGCGGTTCTCCCGGCGGAACGTCCACCGCCGCCGCCCAGCGGGCGATCGGACGCCTCCGCCGGGTGCTCCTCACAGGGCGCCGTCCTCCCACGGGCCGGTGATGGCGTAGGTGGACCCGGGGTCCTGGATGTTCACGAACAGCCAGTTGCCGTCGGGGCTCCAGTTGGCCCCGGCGAACTCGTTCGATCCGGGCACGGTGTGGGTGGCGAAGTCGAACACCCGCCCGTCCCGGGTGATGCCACGGAGGAACTGGGCGCCGTCGCCGTCCTCGCACGCCAGCAGGCCGCCGCGGGGGCTGACGGTGACGTTGTCGGGCGCCTCCATGACGTCGGGGTCGCGGGACTCGACCAGCAGCACCAGCTGGCCCCCGCTGTTGCCGCGCGGGATGTACTGCCACACCTGGCCCAGGCCCGGATCGCCGCCGGGGCGGGGGTCGCCGCCGTTGGTGGAGATGAAGAAGATGCTGCCGTCGCCGTACCAGGCCCCCTCCAGGCGGTTGAACACGGCGCCGCCCCGGGCCCAGCCCTGGCGGAACACCGCCTGGCTGTCGGCCGAGGCGTCGGCCGGGTCCGGGTCGGCGATGGGCACCCAGGCGACGGGCAGCACCTCGCCGATGCGCTGGCCGATGGAGGTGTCGTGGTTCGGCCTACCCTTCACCGCCAGCATCTCGAGGAGGCCGGCGGTGCCGAAGGGCGCGGCGGGCGCGGGAGTGAAGCGGTAGAAGCCGGAGCCCGTCGCCTCCTCGTCCCTGATGCGGCGGTCCTCGGTCTCGTAGGCGATGCCGGTGCGGGGGTCGACGGCCACCGCCTCGTGGACGAAGCGACCCATGGCCCGGAGCGGGACCGGGTCGACGGGGCCGTTGGCGCCGGAGGCGACGTCGAAGATGTAGCCGTGGGGGACGCCGCCCACCGTCTCCACCGTCTCCTCGCACGTGAGCCACGACCCCCACGGGGTGGGCCCGCCGGCGCAGTTGGTGCTCGTGCCCCGGATGCTGGCCCACTGGGCGAGGAAGCGGCCGGCGTCCCTGCCGGCGTCGGCGGGGGCGGCCACGTCGAACTCCATCGTTGTCGTCCCGCCGAAGCGGGCGGGGTCGTACCCGCCGCCGCCCAGGGGGCTGACCTGGGTGCGGTTCTCGTGGTTGCGCACCAGGCGGACGAGGCCGGCGCCGGCGGCGAACGACGCCATGCCGTCGTGGCCGCGGGGCAGGGTGCCCGCCGCCGGACCGCCCCTGGTCAGGGGCAGCGGCGTCCCGGTCTGGCCGAAGGCCACGTAGCGGAACCCTTCCGGCAGCCACAGCTCGCCCATGTCGACGAGCGGGCCGTACCCGCCGTCCTTCTTGGCCGCCCGGGAGCCGGTGGCGCGCCCGCCGGGGGCGGCGCCGGCGGCGCGGGCGAGGAGCCCGGTCAGAGACCCGGAGGCCACGGTGGCGGCTCCGGCCGCCGCGGCGCCACGGGTGAGGAACGTACGTCGGTCGATGGTCGTCATGGGCCAGACGCTACGGAGCCCGTCTTGCGCCGCAGTTGCCGCGACCGGTCCCCCCGGTGGAGCGCCGGTGAACTTCGGCCATCGCCCCGGCGGCGCTGTCGTGTCGGCCCGCCACCCGCCCACGCCACGGGGGCGTGGCCCGAAAGAACCGGTCAACCAGGCCGCCCGTGATGCCGAAGGACTAGTACCCAGGCTGGTCCGACAAGCGCACCCCAGTCGTGAGGCTGGTCCGCAAAGCCACGGGGCTCCTCCGAGCCGGCCGGGCTACCGAAGTCAGCCGGTCCTGGATTCCACGAGAAGAAGGGACCATCCCATGCGCACCACCCGCCTCGCCGCGCTCGTCGCGGCCGCCGCCGCCACCGCCATCCCCCTGGCCTTCGCCTTCGGGCCCGGCGGCGCCGTCGCCTCGCCGTCGTTCGCCCACTGGAGCGAGCGCTCCCTGGTCATCAGCAACCGCACGGGCGACGCCGGCTGGAACGAGGCCACCCGGAAGGCGGTCGACACCTGGAACGCGGTGGGCGCCGACGTGCGCCTCACCTGGAGCGAGGGCGGCATCGGCTGCGAGCCCGAGGGCACGACCATCCCGGTGTGCCGCGACATCCTCCCCCGCGGCTGGATGGGCGCGGCCGCCATGTACAGCGCACCCGACGGGCACCTCGGCGGGGCCCGCATCCGCTTCGCCGCCGACCGGGTGTTCACCCAGGCCCAGCGCGACACCATCGCCTGCCACGAGATCGGCCACGCCCTCGGCCTGGGCCACACCGGCTCGGCGGCGTCGTGCCTGACCCAGGGGTCGACGTCGGCCACGCCGGACGCGGCCGACGCCGCCGCCCTGCGCGCCGCCTACGGCCACGCCGGCTGATCCTCACGCCGACCTCGGTGCGCCGGGCGCCAGGCCCGGTGCGCCGAGGTCAGCCCCCGGCGCAGGCCGGCCACTGGCGCCGGCCAAGCGCCCGGGCCTTCACGTCGGTCACCGCCGCGCTCCCGGCGCCCGACGACAGGACGAGCACGGCGTCGTCGGCCACCGACCGCACGGCGCCGACGACGCGGCCGTCGACGGCGACGAGGGCCGAGCGGCCGTTCACCAGCACGCGCAGCTCCTCGGGTTGGCCGGCCGGCGCCGGCCCCAGCGGGAGCCGCCCCTCCTCCGCGGCGGGGTCGGGCCAGGACCGGCGGGAGACGGCGGCGCCGGCCAGCAGGGCCACCTCGGCGGCGACGGCGGGCCTGGCCCGGTCGACGAGGGAGATGACGACCGACGACCCGGCCGCGGCGTCCCGCACCATCCGAGCGGACACGACGGCGCAGTCCGCCGGCAGCTCGACCGCCCAGGCGGCGCCGGTGCGGGGCTCCCCCGCCTCCCCCGCCGACACGGCGGTTGCGCCCCACGTCGTGGTCGCCGGGGTCGGGGACAGGGTGGCCGGCTCCTCCGCGTCGGCGGCGAGCAGGTCCCGGAGGCGGCCGTACCGATCGTTGCGCACCAGCATGTGGACCCCGGCGCCCGAGTAGGTGAAGGTGTAGTTGGCCCGCAGCCAGCGGTCGACCGGGCCCACCTCGGGCGCGGGGACGACCGTGGGGAGCATGAACACCGCGGGCGGCGTCCGGCGGACGTCGTCGGCCCACCGCTCGAAGGTGCCGGGCAGGATGTGGTCCGGCGAGGTGGTCCCGCCGTACACCCGCCCCAGCAGCCAGTGCCGGGAGAGGTACCGGGTAGCCGGCGGTCGGTCGACGTTGGTGTAGTAGCCCGGCCAGTCCGACCAGACCCAGACGTAGTCGTCCCTCGACGTCACCACGTCGGTGAACGCCCGCTGCCCCCGCCGGAGGGGCGGGCCGGCCGTCTCCGGCTCGGCTCGGGCGTCGGACAGGAAGTGGCGGTCGGCGTGCTCCTGCAGCCCGGAGAACCGGGCGGCCTCCTCCCACCCCGCCGTGGTCCGCCCGTAGCCGGCGGTGGAAGGGACCAGGGGGCGGCCGCCGCGGCCAGGAGGGGAGCCAGCCGGGCGGGGACGGCGCCGCCCAGGCGGCCGAGCACCACGCCGCCCATCACCGCCACGGGCACGAGGGGCAGCACGAGGTAGTGGCCGAAGAAGCGCTGGGCCAGGGTCACGGCCAGCAGCTCGAGGGCCCACCAGCCGAGCAGGGTGAGGTCGAAGGTGCGCTCGAGCGGGGTGGCACCCCTCCACCGGGCGGCGGCGACGACGACGAAGGCCACCACGACGAGGGCCAGGAAGCGGTGGTCGGCGTAGTAGGAGCGGAAGTCGGCCACGCCGTCCCCGAGCTGCTCGCCGAGCGACCGGCCCGTCGCGCCGCTGTAAACGAGGTTGTAGTCCCAGTACAGGCTCCAGAAGTCGGCGAACCGACCCCGCGCCGCGAAGTACAGCGGCGCCGAGGCGAACACGGCGACGAGCGCCCCGGCCCACGCCCCGACCCGCCGGAGCACCGGGGCCCGCAACGGCCCGCCGTGGGCCCGCCACAGCGATGCCCACAGCGCCACGCCCATCACCGACAGCGAGACCGCCGACGTGGGGAGGGTCTGCACGGCGAGCCCGGCGCAGGCCCCACCGGCCACCAGGCACGCCGCCGAGCGCCGACCCTCCGTCGACCCCAGGGCCGGCCACAGGAGCGCGAAGGCACCCGCCGTCAGCATGATGCTCAGGTTGCGGCTGTAGAGGACCTGCGAGTACT
>JBKHXC010000034.1:0-3408 GCA_046566225.1 Acidimicrobiia bacterium | reverse complement strand
CCACCACCGTCGCCGTGTGCATCCCGGCCCGGGACGAGGCGGCCACCGTCGGCGCCGTCGTCGCCGCCACCCGCCGGCTGGCCGACGCCGGGCTGGTCGACGAGGTGGTGGTGGTCGACGACGGGTCGGCGGACGGCACCGGGCGGCTGGCCTCCGCCGCCGGCGCCCGGGTGGTGCGCAGCCCGTCGGGGCCGGGCAAGGGCCAGGCGCTGGCAGCCGCCGTCGCCGCCACCGCGGCCGACGTGATGGTGTTCGTCGACGCCGACGTGGCCAACTTCTCCGAGCGCTTCGTCACCGGCCTGGTCGCCCCGCTGCTGGCCGACCCGGCCGTGCAGCTCGTCAAGGGCACCTACCGCCGCTCGCTCCACGGCCTCGCCGGCGAGGGTGGCCGGGTCACCGAGCTGGTCGCCCGGCCCCTGCTCGAGCGCTTCTTCCCCGAGCTGGCGGGCCTGGGCCAGCCCCTGGCGGGCGAGACGGCGCTGCGCCGGGCGGCGCTGGACGGCATCGTGCTGGAGGGCGGCTACGCGGTGGAGGTCGCCCTGCTGATCGACGTCTACCGGCGGTGGGGCGCCGGCGCCATCGCCGAGGCCGACCTCGGCGACCGGGTCCACCGCAACCGCCCCCTCGCCGACCTGCGCCACCAGGCGGGCGCCGTGCTCGACGCCGTGCTGGCCCGCGCCGGCGGGCCCTGCTGAGCGTGCGACCGGCCCGGCGCCTGCGCCTGCGCGGCACCGTCCTCGACGTCTCCCCCGACGCCCCCCTGGTCATGGGCGTCCTCAACGCCAGCCCGGAGTCGTTCTCCGACGGGGCCGAGGCCGCCACCGTCGAGCGCCGGCTGGCCCGGGCCGGCGAGCTGGTCGACCAGGGCGCCGACCTGGTCGACGTCGGCGGCGAGTCGGGGGTCACCAGCCGGGCGCCGATCCCGCCCGACGAGGAGCTGCGGCGCATCCTGCCCCTGGTGACCGAGCTGGTCGCCGCCGGGGCGCTCGTGTCGGTGGACACCTGGAAGGCGCCCGTCGCCCTGGCCGCCCTGGAGGCCGGCGCCCACCTGGTCAACGACGTGAGCGGCCTGGCCGACCCGGGCATCGCCGCCCACTGCGCCCGCTTCGGCGCCGGGCTGGTCGTGATGCACACCCGGGCCCGGCCCAAGGCCAAGGAGTTCCCGCCCTACGACGACGTCGTCGACGACGTGCGCCGGTTCCTGGCCCAGCGCATGGACGAGGCCGTCGGGCGGGGATTGGACCCCGAGTCGGTCGTGCTCGACCCCGGGCCCGACTTCGCCAAGACGCCGGCCCAGACCGTCGCCGTGCTGTCCCGCCTGGGCGCCCTCTCCGCGCTCGACCGGCCCCTGCTGCTGGCCGTCTCCCGCAAGGACTTCGTCGGCGCGCTGACCGGGAGATTGCCCCGCGACCGGCTGGCGGGCACGCTGGCGGCGGTGGGGGAGGGCACCGACGCCGGTGCCGGCATCGTGCGCGTCCACGACGTGGCCGCCACCCGGGACTTCCTCGCCGTGCGGGCCGCCCTGCGGGGCGCGACCCCGGTCGACCCCGCCCTGCGCCTGGCCGAGGCCCTCCGCCGGGAGGCGCCGGGGGCGCCGGAGTGCGGACCTACCGGCGCCAGCGCCCCCGGCGCCGGGGCCGGGGGATGACGTCGTCGGCGGACCGGCTCCACGCCGGCGCCGGCTCGCGGTCGGCGGCCACGGCGTCGGCCTCGCCCGTTGCCGGCCCGCGGCCGGCCGCCGGGGGTGCCGAGACGGGCGTCGCCCGGGCGCCGGGGTCGGTCGCACGGGCCGTCGCCGGGTGGGCGGCGTCGCCGTCCGGGGCGGCCGTCGTCGTCGGGCTGCCGTCGCCGTAGCCGTCGCCGTCAGCTTCGCCGCCGCCGGCACCGGCCGAGGGGGCCGGCGGTCCGGCGGGCGGGGCCCCCGCGACCACCGGGGCCCCGGCGGGCGCGGGCGCGACGCCGGTGACCACGTCGGCGGCCAGCGCCGCCTCGGCCCACGCCGAGAACAGCTCGTCCAGCCGGGCGTCGTCGGCCCAGTCGGCGGTGGGGGCGGGGTCGCCCGCCGCCGGGCCGCCGTCCGCCGGCGGAGCCGACAGGGAGCGCAGGTACGCCCACGCGCCCACCGACCCGGCGGGGGGCGAGGCGGCGGTGGCGTCGACGGGCGACGTGGTGGGTTGGCTGCTGGGCGACATGTGGGGCACCTCCAGGCCACCGGCGTGCGGAACGGACCTCCCGGCCGTTCGGACTCCGGCACCGTGGTATCGGCGTGATGGTTCGCCCCCTTCAGCGGTTTCCGTCCCAACCGCCGGCGGCGGGCGACACGAACGCGTCGGCCGACCTTCACGGCGCCGGTCGACCGCCGTCATCGCGCCGCAACCTGGCACGGTCACCATCCGCCCATGACCAACGCAGCCATCGCCCCCGTCCGCCCTGCCGGCGCCCGGCGGCGCCCGGTGCGCCGGCTGGCCATCTTCGACCTCGACCGCACGCTCGTGCCCGGCTCCAGCCTGCTGGCGCTGGGCCGGGCCCTCGCCGACCGCCACCTCATCGACCGGGCCCTGGTCGCCCGCCACGCCCTGCGAGCCGCCGTGTTCGCCCGCCGCGGCCTCCCCGACGGCCGCATCGAGGGGGTGCGCCGGTGCGTGCTGGCGGCGGCGGCCGACCGCGACCGCGACCAGGTGGCATCCGTGGCCCGGGAGGTGGGCGGCGACATCGCCGCCGGCGCCTACCCGGCCGCCCGCTGGCTGCTCGAGCGCCACCGCGCCGCCGGCGACCGCTGCGTGGTCCTGTCGGCCAGCCCCCAGGAGCTGGTGGAGTCGGTGGGGGCCGCGCTGGGCGCCCACGAGGCGATCGGCACCCGGGCCGAGGTGGTCCACGGCCGCTTCACCGGTCGGCTGGACGGCCCGTTCTGCCACGGCCCGGGCAAGCTGGAGCGCCTCCGCCACGAGCTGGGCCCGGTGGACCTGGGAGCGGCGGTCGCCTACGCCGACAGCGGCTCAGACCTCCCCCTGCTCACCGCCTGCGGACACCCGGTTGCGGTGAACCCCGACCGCCGCCTCCGGGCGGCCGCCGCCGCGGGCCGGTGGCCGGTGCTCCGGCTGGCATGACGGCCGGCCCCCGCGCCGGCGTCCCCACCGGGCACCTCACGGCCGGCGGGCGGTCACGACCCACGCTCCCGAACCGAGGAGCACCCCGGCGGGCGTCTCGTGGGCGACCAGCAGGGCCCGCAGCCGGGCCAGGGCGGCCCGCCGGTCCGCGCCCTCCAGCCCCTCGAGCAGCCGGCGGGAGAGGTCGAGGGTGCTGACGAAGTCGAAGGCGGCGCGGGCGCCGGGGCCGAGCACCACCGGCTCGTCCACCGCCTCGACCACCACGTCGGCGAAGCCGGCCCCGGCCAGGACGGCCCGCACC
>JBKHXC010000033.1:0-2567 GCA_046566225.1 Acidimicrobiia bacterium | reverse complement strand
GACGGCGCCCGCGTCGACCTGGGGGGCGCCCCCGAGTGGGCGGTGGTCAACGAGCACGGGTGGGGGTTCTACCGGGTCCGCTACGACGGCGCCCTGCGGCGCCGGCTGGAGTCCCACCTCGACCGCCTGGGCCCCCTGGAGCGGCTGTGCCTGGTGAGCGACACCTGGGCGGCGGTGCTGGCCGCCGACGCCGGCGCCGAGGAGCTCCTGGAGCTGGCCGAGCGCCTGGCCGGCGACGACGACCCGAGCGTGTGGGAAGCGGTCCTCGACGCCCTGGGCGAGCTGGACCGGGTCGTCCCCTCGGCCGACCGGGCCGAGCTCCAGTCCTTCGTGCGGCGCCTGGCCGGGCCCGCCCTCGCCCGCCTGGGATGGTCGCCGGGCGGCGGGGAGGACGAGCGCCGCTCGCGGCTGCGGGCCGCCCTGATCCGCACCCTGGGCGTGCTGGGCGCCGACCCCCGGGTGCGGGCCCGCGCCGCCGAGGTGCACGCCCGCGCCGTCGCCGATCCCTCGTCGGTGGACGCCGACGTGGCCGGGGCGGTGGTGGCCGTCGTGGCCGCCGGCGGCGGCCGCGACGAGTACGAGGCCTTCCTTGCCCACCACCGCTCGGCGGCCACCCCCCAGGACGAGGTGCGCTACCTCTACGCCCTGGCCGGCTTCGAGGACGCCGAGCTGGTGGCCCGCACCCTCGAGCTGGCCTTCTCCGAGGTGCGGCCCCAGAACGCCCCCTTCGTGCTGTCGCTCCTGCTGGCCAACCGGGCCGGGGGGGCCGGCGTGTGGGCGGTGGTCAAGCGACGCTGGGACGAGCTGCGCCGGCGGCTGCCCGAGAACCTCCACGAGCGGGCGCTGGGCGGCACGGTGGCGCTGTCCACCCCCGAGCTGGCCGCCGACGTGCGCGCCTTCCTGGAGGCCAACCCCCTCCCGGGGCGGGAGCGGACGGTGGCCCAGATCCTCGAGAAGCTCGACGTGGCCGTCGCCCTGCGGGCCAGGGAGGGCCCCCGGCTGGGCGGGTGGCTCAGAAGCCGGCCATCCCCACCACCGGCTGGTTGAGGCGGGTGGCGCCGGTGGAGCCGCGGAAGGCGGCGTCGCCGAAGGCGAAGATGCCGCCGTCGGAGCCCACCAGCCGGTAGCCGCCGCCCGAGGCGCTCCCGGCCATCCCCACGACGGGCTGGGTGAGGCGCATGGCGCCGGTGGAGCCGCGGAAGGCGGCGTCGCCGAAGGCGAAGATGCCGCCGTCGGCGGCCACGAGGAGGTAGCCCCGGCCGCTGGGCGTGGGCGCCATGCCCACGATGGGCTGGTTCAGCCGCACGGCGCCGGTGGAGCCGTGGAAGGCGGCGTCGCCGAAGGCGAACACGCCGCCGTCGGCGGCCACCAGCCAGTAGCCCAGGCCCGACGGCGTGGTGGCCATGCCGACGATGGGCCGGGACAGCCGGATGGCGCCCGTCGAGCCGCGGAACACGGCGTCGCCGAAGGCGAAGATGCCCCCGTCGGCGGCCACCATGAAGTAGCCCCGCCGGCTGGGCGTGTGGGCCATGCCGACGATGGGCTGGTTCAGCCGCCGGTCGCCCGCCGAGCCGTGGAAGGCGGCGTCGCCGAAGGCGAAGACGCCCCCGTCGGCGGCCACCAGCCAGTAGCCGGTGCCGGCCGGGGGTGCGCCCCCGCCGGGGGGCGGGGTCGTCGGCGGCGGCGGGATCCGCCAGATGACGCGCACCACGTCGACGTCGTCGTCCACCGGCGACGGGGTGCCGTCGTTGGCCGAGAGGTCGAACAGCGTCTCGCCGCCGCAGGTGCCGGTCTGGGTGGCGGTGCCCGTCATGGCCGGCGGCGTCGTCGACGTCCACGCGCAGACCAGGTCGGTCCCCTCCTCCTCCTGGGCGATGGTGACGGCGCAGGTCCCGTCCGAGCCCGTGGTGCACTGCATCTCGGGGATGTTCGGGGTGTTGGCCCCGCCCGGGTCCGACACCGACCCCTCGAACAGCTCGAACTTCACCTGCACGCCGGCGTTGGGGTTGCCGGCCAGGTCGAAGGCGGTGGCCGTGAGGGTGGCCGTCTCGCCCGGGAGGCGCTCCTGGTTGTCGGGCACGACGTCGAGGCCGTGGTCCCGCCAGGTGATCCTCACCACGTCGGTCGAGTCCGGCTCGGCCACCGAGCCGGGGATCACGGGGTCGCCGCTGAGGCAGCCCGGGCTCTCGCCCTCCTCGGGGGTGACGCAGTCGGCGGCGACCGAGCTGGCGGCGGCGCCGCTGGCCAGGCGGCCCTCGTCGTCGGGCGTGTGGCCGTCGGTCCACACCCGCACCAGGGTGGTGCCCGCCGCCTGGGACGTGACCGGGACGGAGCAGGTGTGGGGGGCGGTCACGGTGCACTGGGCGTCGGCGGTGCCCTGGAGCGGTCCGCCCTCGAAGGTGAAGCGGACGACGACGGGGGACAGGACGAGGGGAACGGGTTGGCGGCCGAGCAGCGGTCCGAGGGTGGCGTCGTACAGCCCGGCGGTCAGCGTGACGGTGCTGCCCACCTGCACGTCGCTGACCTCGGGGGTGACCTGCAGGAACGACCCGGCGTGGGTGGCCGAC